>JAETTS010000456.1 GCA_021769025.1 Enterocloster bolteae | reverse complement strand
ATACAGGTCGAAAGCTGAAGAAAACGTTAAGAGAGGAATATGGAGAACCAAAACGGTAACAGATGATAGGAAAATGGAGGAGATCGTATGTCGCAGATCATTGCAGGCATATATGAGATACATGAGAAGATAGGAGCCGGGGGCGGGGGGATCGTCTATCTGGGAAGACATTTGCGTTTGGAAAAATGGGTGATTCTGAAAGCAGATAAGCGGACCCTTAAGACAGAAGCGGAAAGCTTGCGAAGAGAGGTAGATCTTCTAAAGGGACTGAGCCATACCTATATTCCCCAGGTATATGATTTTGTACAGGAAGATGGCATTGTCTATACCGTAATGGATTTTATTGAGGGGGAAAGCTTGGATAAGATACTGAAAAGAAATCAGATTCCCCCTCAATTTCAGGTCATCCAATGGGCCTGCCAGTTGTTGGAGGCGCTGGCTTACCTTCATAGCCGTCCGCCCTATGGGATCCTTCACGGGGATATTAAGCCAGCCAATATTATGCTGCGGCCCAATGGAGATATCTGCCTGATTGACTATAACATTGCCCTTGCCTTGGGAGAGGACGGTGCAGTCAAGGTAGGATACAGCCTGGGATATGCCTCGCCGGAGCATTATGGATCGGTTGATGTAGAAGATAATAAACCATATTCGGACGGCAATACTGTGAAAATAAAGACTATAATCCCATCTGCAGACGGCATCAGTTCAGGGGCTTCTCCAGGAAGAAGTTCTGGCAGAAGGCAAGGAATGATGCTGGACGTACGGTCGGATCTTTATAGTCTTGGAGCAACCCTCTACCATCTCCTATGTGGTAAGCGGCCTTCCAAAGAGGCATCCCAGGTGGAGCCTTTAGGAGCGGATGTATGCAGCCCCGCGGTTTCTGCCATCATACAGAAAGCCATGGCGCCCAAGCCGGATATGCGCTATCAGACAGCTACAGAGATGCTTACAGCATTCCATCAGCTTCACAAAAAGGATATCCGGGTGATCCGGCACAAAAGGCGTATGGCTGGGTGGGCAGCTGGGCTTTCGATTCTGTTTCTGGCTGGGGGAGCCAGTACCTTGATCGGCATGAAGCGGCTTGAGCGGACGAAAGAGTGTCTGGCCCTTGCAGAGTATTCGGCCAATTATCTGGCAGAGGGAGATATATCCGGCGCGGTTTCGCTGGCGTTGCAGGCTCTGACAGAGAGAAAAAGTATGCTGGAACCGCCGGTTCCCCCTCAGGTTCAGAAGGCCCTTACCGATGCGTTGGGGGTGTATGACCTGTCAGATGGGTTTAAGTCGGCAGATATCGTAGAACTGCCGTCTGCGCCATTTGCCGTCAGGGAATCCCCGGAGGGGACTCGTTTCGCAGTGGTCTACCCTTATGAGACAGCGGTCTTTGATATGGGGAGCGGAGAGAAGATTGCAGAGTTTCCCATGGTGGAGTCAGCCCTTGCAGATGTGGCGTTTGCAGATGAAAGCCGCATAGTCTATGCAGGGCAGCAGGGAGTGACAGCCTATGACCTGGATACCGGGAAAACGCTGTGGACAGGGCAGGCGGCTACTACTGTGGCGGTTTCCGGAGACGGAAGCGTGGCGGCTTGTGTAAACAGGGACGAGGATCATGCCGTCCTATATCGCATGTCAGATGGCACAGAACTTATGGAGTGTTCCTTTGAAGGCCAGCACATGGAGACGGCAGCCAATGATATCTTTGCCAATCCCCACAACCGTATCTTTTCCCTCAGTGAGAAGGGAGAGTTTCTTGCCGTCAGCTTTGCAGGGGGAGGACTTTGGATTTTTGATCTGGAACATCCGGATGACAATATGATTCTCTATGATGAGACCAATTACAGCCATTTTGAGGGAGGTTTTTGCGGCAGATATTTTGCATTTGCGGCAAATAAAAGTGATGAGTCTATGTTCGGCCTGATCGATACAGGGGAGGGGTTCTGCATCGGTTCTCTGGAATCCAGAGATAATTTTCATCTGAAGGCAGACAGGAAAGGCATGTATCTGGCCAATGGAAACCTTTTGGTTCGTCTGGATCCGGATACGTTGGAGGAGACGGAACTGGCTTATACCAATGACGCGGACATCACTGGTTTTTCTGTGGGAGAATCCTATGTTTTGACGGCGACGGACGACAATGGCTTTTCTATCTATGACAGAGGAGCTGTCCGGCTTTCTTCTGAAATCTGTCAGGAAGCCTGTGATTTTGTTGTTATGACGGATGATTATGCTGTATTGGCCAACCGCAATGAACCGTCAGTGCGTCTTCTGAAGAAGGAAAGCCATGAGGATGGGAAGCTTATGGCTTATGATGCCAGGTGCATCCACGATGAGGCCCGCATCAGCCAGGACGGCAGGACAGTCATGCTGTTTGATTATGAAGCATTTCATATCTATGACGGGAAGGGACAAGCCGTGGCGGATGTAAAGCTTCCGGAATCCTCCAACATCTATGACCAGCAGTTCAGGAAAAGGGAAGAGGGATCCTGGCTGGAAGTAATCTGGTATGACGGTACGGTTCGGCTCTACAGCGCAGAGGATGGATCTATGATATCAGAGACGAAAGGGGAACCGCCTGGGAAGGATCTGGATGAGGAATTTTATACAGATCAATACAAAATTGCAT
>JAETTS010000455.1 GCA_021769025.1 Enterocloster bolteae | reverse complement strand
CGGGGTTATAAGGAACTTTCGTCAGGCGAGCAGACCTGCCTTTCCCCTTTTCTTTCTTCCATACGCAGAACCGGCAGGACTCTTTTAAATCCGCCGGGATGTTTACAAAATTAACTGTGCCCACAAATTCTCACACTCCTTTGCCGCTAATACAGGCATTCCACCTGTCAGATATACGGCGTGACGTAATACCCAGATGCACCTCCACGGCCTTTTCAATCTCATGTATTCTGTCCTCTCCAACATGCCCTACAAAACTTTTGAGGGCGCACTTGCCAATGGTAGTCACCTGCTCCGCCAGCACCATGGAAGGTTCCAGATTGGGGCAGTCCGACGCTCCCGTCAAAACGTGCGTTGGAAGATATGCTTTTTTCTTCTTGGAAGTCATCGGCACGACTGTCACAGTGCCGGAATGCCCGTTTGCCGTATCATTGCTCATGATAAATACCGGCCGGCAACCTTCCTGGACACTCGTCCCCGGATGCTTCCCAAGCTCTGCAAACCAAATGTCACCACGATGTGGCCCCAAACTGCTCTGTTGTTCTGGCATTTCAAAATTTTCATCGCAGCCGGTATGTACTTGCTCCATTTTCATCGTTACCAGACGTTTTGCACCCGTTTTCATCTTTCTGGTATACGCAGATTTTTTCCTACGGTTTTTCCTGCCCATATCATTTTTCTCCTCCTTCCATTCAATCACATAAGAAAAGCCAGAATGGAAACTGTCATGGCTGTTCCCGCTCTGGCTTTTTCGTTTGCTCTTGCGCATTATAATAATAGCATATCGCTTTGGTATCCCGGAGAGGGCAAAAAGGGACACTTTTACTGGTTGATTGACTCTTTTACCTTTCCCGCCAAGTCCAAATACCATCTGGAGTAAGTAAGAAGATAAGCCTTAGTTTTTCCCAGCGCTCTCTGGACAGTTTTTTTATTCACACTGTGCTTCTGCATGATCTCCTGATAGCTCATCCTTTCAAAATACCGGTCATAGGCAATTTCACGGTACTGGCCCTCTGGAAGCCCCTCCATTCCGGTTTCCAAAACCATGATCTGGGTACTGGCATCAAAATAAGCAAACAAGGCTTTCTTGTCCTCTTCTGACATCGGCAGTCCCATAAGTTCTTTTATTTTCCCCACATTCAGGAAGGTAATCTCCCCCTCCTCAATCTCTGCCATAGTAAGCAGGCTTTTTCTCCTGGCCCCAAAATACTGGCAGTATTCCCTTAGTTCCGGCAGCCTTCGGATAATCCCTTTGAGCATGATGGCGCACTCCGCGTCAGCTTTATGCACATCCCCCATGCGTTTCCATCCAAATCCCCTCTTTACAGATTTCTCAGCCATTTTATTTATTCCTCTCTTTCCTTTTCCTGCTGGCATTCCCTCCGCAGATTATCCATGTACCGGCTATACATAGGAAAACAGCTGGCATTCTTCAGATGATCGGCTATTGCCTGCAAACATTTTTTCTTTGTCTGACTGATCTGTTTATTATGCAAAGTCCCTTTTTTATAGGCAGCGCATATTTGCCGGTAGGTTCTTTTTCTCAAAAAAACCCTTTCAAAAATATCCTGTTCTTTTTTGCTCATCCGCTCCCTCATAGCGGTTTCCACGGTTTCGATCTTCCAGCAAAGATATGTGTAATCCCTGACCGTTTCGTCCATCTCCCGCTTCAGCCGCCTGTTCATCTTCTCCACATACCCGCTGTCCAGCAAAGCGGCAATCCGCTCCGGGATATTGCTGATATTACTCGTCTGTACCCGCTCGGTATCGTAACCCACACTTATGGCAGACAAATCCCGGATTGCCATTTCCTCTGTATACGGGATAACCCCGGCATCAATCAACGCTTTAAGTTGTCCCCTGTCATCAAGCATCCTTCCATATGTTTCTGCAAGAAAAATGGCAGCCTCCTGAAAAAACACTTCTCCGGAATCCTGCTCCGCTTTCGGGTTCTGCCCTGCTTTCTGGTCCTGTCCGGCACTGACCGTTTTGTCATTCATCGTCCACCCTCCTTCCGGCAATATTCCTGTGTGCTCCATGTTTCCAGTATCAATACAGCCTCGCCTTCTCTGCCGCGATCAGCTTTTCCTGCGTCACGTCCTTTTCTTCCAGTGCCGCCAACACATCCTCATCCACTGTGCCTTTCGTAATGTTGTGATGGATCGTCACCACATCTGTCTGCCCCTGCCGCCAGAGTCTGGCATTGGTCTGCTGGTATAGTTCCAGGCTCCATGTCAGTCCGAACCAGATCAGGATGTGCCCGCCCGACTGGATATTTAATCCATGTCCTGCGCTGGCTGGATGGATAAGGGCTACCTGAATATTCCCTCCGTTCCAGTCCCTGATATCTTTGGATTCTTTGATATCCCGCGGCTTGTACCCCATACTTGACAGATGCTCCATAATCCTCTGCCGGTCATGCTTGAACCAGTAGGCGACAAGGACAGACTGGCCGTTGGCGGCTTCAATCAGATCCTCCAGTTTTTCCAATTTTCTTTGATGGATCTCCCGCACGACGCTGTTCTCGTCATAGACCGCACCGTTTGCCATCTGCAGGAGCTTCCCTGTCAGAGAAGCGGCATTGGCTGCGTCGATATCCGCATCCTTCAAAGGGATGATCAAA
>JAETTS010000454.1 GCA_021769025.1 Enterocloster bolteae | reverse complement strand
TTTTCCATTCCACAAACACACTGACCGCCCTCTATTTTAAATCAAAATCCCCTGTCTGTCCATTTCTATTTTTATTACACTATTACACTCCTTCTTCCTGCATATTTTATTATAATCCTTCTTCCCTGCCTTTTCCCTATAACCACATCTCTTCCCTGATTGCCTCTTTCCTGTTTTTGCAGCTATTCAACCATCCATGTCATTAAATAACGTTGACCATTGGAAATGCCTTGGCTCACACAACAATATCTTGGCCCACGCAACAATGCCCTGGCCCACGCAACATGCCACTTGACAAATTCCGCTTTCTATGGCAATCTGTAACCGTTATGACACTGTTCACAGCCTTAAAAAAGGAGCAAAACCATGAAAAAGACCCTATATTTGCTGTGCCACGCCGAAACCATGTTCAATGTACGAAAAAAAATACAAGGCTGGTGTGACTCCCCTCTTACGGAGCGTGGACGAGGACAGGCCCGTGCCGTAGCCAGATATTTCAAAGAAAACGGCATCACCTTTGACCACGCCTACACTTCCACAGCCGAGCGGTGCTGCGACACTTTAGAGATCGTGACAGACATGCCCTATTCCAGATTAAAGGGATTAAAAGAAATGTTCTACGGAGATTTAGAAGGCGAGAGCATTGAGAAAAAATGCAAGACCTGGCAGGAATGCACCACCTATTACCTGCCCTACGGCGGTGAATCCAGTGACACAGTGAGAGACCGGATGGTAAAGACCCTAACCGGTATCATGCATGGAAGCACCCACCGTTCCATTCTGGCAGTCAGCCACAGCAGCGCATGCTTCAACTTTCTCCGGGCGGTTGTTGACGATCCTACCGAAGAATGGGAAAAAGGATTCGAGAGCAGTATTGTCTATATCTATGAATACAGCGATGAGACAGAATCTTTTACTTTAAAACAGATTTTAAGAAATCTGGCAGAGGACGTAGATTAAAAGCGTCTCCTCTGCCTTCCATAGGCCTCTATGATCTGGCTGATCTGCGTGTAATCCCGCTGAAACAACTCCTCGCTGATCTGCCTTGTCAGCACCTCCTCCGGAACCTTCTCCAATATCTTGTCAATCACAAATGCCTTGCTTTTCTCCTTATACCTGGCCATACCGTTCAACTCCTGAATATGAGCCAGTTCAGGCCTCCACAGAAGCCCTAAGGTTTTCTTTCGGTTCTTTACAGGATTTCTTTCGGCTTTCTTAAGCATATAAAAATCAATCTTGTCCCCGTCCGGCTCCCTCACAATCTCCACGGTGATAATCCCCCACCACAAAGGCACGTGCTCCTCAATATGTCCTCCATGGCTGGAGCCTGCAACCACATAATTATAGTCAAAAAACTGATTATAATCCTTTACCTGCCGGTTCAGCCTGGCATAAGTATCCGCATCGCTTTTAATCTCAATTCCAACCACTGCCTCCGGAAGAACCATCACAACATCCGCCCGGGAGCGACCCATCTGCTTCTCCTCCAGAATTCGCACCTTCCCGTATTGTTCCTCCAAAAATTCAAACAACGGCTCCCGAATATCCCTGTCGTACAGCATCTGTTCCTCCCATATTCTTCCTATGTACGCCCAAAGTCACCCTGTGCCCGTTTTTAAGCGCCCAGGAGAATACAGCCTTCCCCCAGGCGGATCCTATGAGACGATTCTCACTGCCCCTTGGAACGGAAATACTGATTCACCATGGGAAGCGCCATACAGGCCGACAGAATATCCGCCAAAGGTCCGGAAAGCTGCAGCCCAAAAAGCCCCAAAATCCTTGGCAGCACCACCAGGGCAGGAATATAGAAAAACAGCTGCCGGCTTAAGATCAGCATGGTGCTGGGCAAGGGCCGTCCGATCATCTGGAACATGGTGCCCACATTGGACACAAAGCTGGCAAAGGGCATCACCACGCACACCAGGCGAAAGGCCGTGCTTCCCACCTGAATCACCTCCGGATCGTCCCGGAATGCTCCGATCAGCTGCGGTGCAAACAGAAGCCCTATGACGCTGAAAAAGCACATACTTATGATCCCGGCCTTCGCCGTAAACCAGAACGCCTCCTTCACCCGCTTGTGATTCCCGGCTCCGTGGGAATACCCAAACACTGGCTGCGCTCCCTGTCCCAGGCCCAGGGAAACCGCATTGGACAGATACAGAAGGCGGCTGCACACACTCATAGCCGCGATAGCCGCATCCCCCCAGCCTCCAGCCACCCAGTTAAGCACCACATTGGCGATCATATTGCACCCATGGCGGCTAAGGCTGGGAAATCCATTGGAAAAAAGCTGAACATACTGCTCCCACGTCCGGGACATAAAGCCAATGGAGATATGTACCTGGGTCTTCCCTCTCAGATAATAACTGATCAGAATCCCCCAGGAGATAACCTGGCTCATAGCCGTAGCCATAGCCGCCCCGGCGATCCCCAAGTGAAACACAAAGATAAACAGCGGATCCAGCACCATGTTCAACACACCGCCAAACACCTGCCCTTTCATGCTTTCCTTGCTCTTTCCCTCTCCCCTTAAGCACTGGCTCAAAGCCAGGCTGCTGGCAGCAAAGGGCGCTCCAAAAAAGATATACCGCCCATAAGCCATAGCATACGGAAGAATGGTATCCGTAGCGC
>JAETTS010000453.1 GCA_021769025.1 Enterocloster bolteae | reverse complement strand
AGAATCGGAATCATCGATAGGCATCCAGACCGGAAATGGACAGAGGATGAGAGGCGGGCTCTCCAGAAATTAGGCCGTGTGCTGCGGCAGATACTCTATATAGAACGGGATCACAAAGTAAATGAAGCGGACCAGAGAGAGTTAGATAACCAAACCTATGTGCTGGAAGCCATCTTTTCCACCACAGACTGCGGTATGATGCGCCATACCCTGGACGGAAGCAAGGTAATCAGCATCAATCAGGCGGCGCTAACCATCCTTGGATATGAGAGCAAAGAGCAGATGATGGCAGACGGCTTTGACCTGATCGCCGATTCGGTTCTGGAAGAGGATAAGCCAAAATTAAAAGAATGCATCCGGAATCTGCGGGAGGCTGGCGACAGTGCCAATATTGATTATCGTGTTCTTCATAAGGACGGGAAAATCATCAATGTCATCGGAAGGATCAAACTGATTGAGGAGAATGGCACACTGTTCTACCAGCGATTCCTTTTCGATTATACTGATCAGAAGGAACAGGAGAAAGAGGAGAAAGACCGCCAGTTCCAGCTGATATACGCCTTGAGCGCGGATTTCCATTCCGTTTATCTTGCAGACCTGGATGAAGATACGGCTGTCTCAGTCTGGACCAACGGTGAGGCGGAGAAAAAAGAGCATTTTGGCTTCTCAAAAACTTTCTCTTTTTCCAAAGGGATTGAGTATCTTATCCAGAACGTGGTCTGCAACTCCGATAAAAAGGCGGTACGGCAAGCGCTTTCCTTTTCCAGGATTTCGGAAGAATTGTCAAAAAAGAAGGCATTTTATGTAAATTACCGAAAAAAAACAGAGGATAGTGTGGAATACTATCAGATCAAGATCGTGCGTGCCGGCAATTGGAGCGAGTCCCACCGGATTGTAGTGGGGCGCCGCAGCATAGACGACCAGATTCGCCATGAGATGGCGCAGAAAAAGCTGATGGAAGAGTCTTATGAAATCATTTCCGGCCTAAGCAGCGATTACAATTTTATCGCTTTGGTGAATCCGGAAACCGGAAAACTGTCGGTGTATAAGACAGCAGATAACTCCACGGAGGCCATCATCGCCCTGTCGCTGAACGAGTACTACTATGATGCCATCTCCTCCTATACGAAGTACGTCCATGATGAGGACAAAAAGATGTGGGCAGCTGCTACTAGGCTGGAATATATTCTGGAACAGTTGAAGGACAAACGAATCTACAATGTCAATATCCGCAATACGAATCCGGAGGAAACCGATTATATTCAGTTCAGCTTCACCCGGGCTTCCGGGGAAGTGGGCCAGGCTCAGATCGTCCTTGCCAAACGTGTCATCACAGAGACCGTGAAGAAAGAAATCGAGCAGAGAAGGCTCTTAGAAGATGCCCTGGCACAGGCGGAGCGGGCCAATGCAGCCAAAAGCACGTTCCTCTCCAACATGTCCCATGACATCCGTACGCCTATGAATGCCATCATTGGCTTTACAGCCCTTGCTGCCAAGCACATTGACCAGAAAGAGCGGGTTGAAGAGTACTTAAAGAAAATTATGTCTTCTGGCAACCATCTTTTAAGCCTGATCAATGATATTTTGGATATGAGCCGCATAGAAAGCGGAAAGATCGTTCTGGAGGAAAAGCCCTGTAACCTTTCCGATGTCCTCCTGGAACTGAAAAATATTCTCCAGGCAGATATAACTGCCAAGAATCTGACGTTCCATGTGGATGCCACAAGCGTGGTCAACCAGAATATTTTCTGTGACAGGCTGCGGTTGAACCAGGTCTTCTTAAATCTGTTGGGCAATGCCATCAAGTTTACAGAACCAGGAGGAACCATCTCAACCTGGATTGTGGAGAGACCAGGCCAGACACCGGAATATGCAGGCTATGAGATTTATGTGGAAGACACTGGCATCGGTATGAGCCAGGAATTTCAAAAACATATTTTTGAACCATTCGAGCGGGAGAGAACCTCTACCATAAGTAAGATTCAGGGAACCGGGCTTGGGATGTCCATCACGAAAAAGATTGTGGATCTAATGAACGGAACCATCGAAGTGGACAGCCGGCAGGGGGAAGGCACACGGTTTAAAGTATGCCTGTCATTTCGGTTACAGAACATCGCTTCCCGGGAGAGTGAAAGAAAGAAGCCAAGAAAACATGCCGAGAAGCGTACTTACAACCAGAGGATTCTTCTGGTGGAGGACAATGAGCTGAACCGTGAGATTGCCCTGGAGCTCTTGAGTGAAGTAGGATTTGATATCGAGACAGCGGAAAACGGAAAAGTTGCTGTGGAAATGGTAGAACAGTCGCTGCCAGGATATTATGAATTGATTCTGATGGATGTACAGATGCCGGTTATGAATGGATACGATGCAGCTGTTGCCATCCGAAACTTAAAAGATAAGGCATTGGCTTCGATCCCCATCCTGGCGATGATAGCCAATGCATTTGAAGAAGATAAACAGATGGCCTTAACATGCGGCATGAACGGCCATATCGCCAAGCCCATCGATGTGGGGAAGCTGCTTGAGACAGTAGGGGCAGTATTCCATTAAAATGACAAGAAAGCTATCGCGAGTAAGCAGAAAGAGGAAACCCTGTGATTGAATACATGTTATCAAGATTAGATTCTCTCGA
>JAETTS010000452.1 GCA_021769025.1 Enterocloster bolteae | reverse complement strand
CAGTCGGATTGTAGCATCCTGGGCAATATAAATATATCCCGAATTTCCACCCGGAACAGCTGTCCCTGACACCTCACGGTTCGTAAAATGAATATCCTTACTGTAAGAATATATATCCCACTTCTCCCGATCCGTGCTCTCTAACTCCGGATGCTTACAGATCAATTCCTTCTCGCCTGTGTTTTCATCTACCTTATAACAGGAATCTGTATGCGTTACCTTACTGACCCAGATCTCCTTCAAAGTATAATTGTCTTTTCTTTCAAGCAGCGCATCAAAATAATTGAGGGTAGGAGCGTCAATATATTGATACTGTCTGGAACGGTATACCTCCGTCAAGGTTTTTGTTCTGAGAACATTTCCACTCCCATCCACGTATATATTTTTGATAGTAGTGCCCACGGGTGGAACGTCTCTTGTACTGCCATTCGTTGGAAGCACTCCCCCCGTTGTGTCAATCACCGGAAGCCCTGTGCTTCCCGGGGTCGCATCTTTATTTAAAATATTGAGATTCGCATAATATTTCACTGTAAAAGCAGGATTGGCCGTATTGGATGCCTTGACAGCAAACATGGACTGATTAAGGATAACCTCCATCGTTTCACTTTCGGGAGCTCCTGACTCCTCATACACAATATTAGCCAGTTCATTTATCTCCACGCTGTCAGACTGCTCCATTACCGACAGGACAAGTCCTGTCTCGTTTCCAAGAGTCTGTTCGGTCTGCTCCTCCTGCTCTTCTGTCAAAGAATCCTCATTGTCCGAAAGCTCTTCCGCAAATTCCTCTTCCCCTATATCCCGAGTTGTGTCTGGCTGCTGCTCCGGCTGCCGGGGCTCCTCTTCGGAATCCTCCTGTTCCAAAGTATTCCCCTCCACCTTTGCAGCAGTTTCTTCGTGACTGCGAAGATAAGACACTGCTTCTGGAATGGAGCGGTTAACCTGCTCACGCAATGCCTGAACAGTGGTAATCTCCGCCTTAACCTGGCAATTCGTCAGATCCAGTTCTACCCCATCATAAAACAGAGCATAAGACAGCACCTGCATACGAATCAGTTCTTCTGCCCCGCCATTCTGTTCTGCATAGGCAAGAAATATCTTGTACTCCTCCGTATCCTTTTCTACCGGATCTACCCTGAACTCAAAACCCTTTTTCTGCTCTGGCTTATCGTCCTCTGATTCTACCGTCACACCATTTTTCCCAGAATTTTCCTCTTCCTTATTCCCAGTCTTCGCTTGTTCTTCCTTATCTTGTTGAAGATCTTCTGATTCCTGTGGCTGCGAATTATTTTCCGGGGTCTCTTCTTGTTCTCCGGAAGCTTCTGTCTCTTTCTCCTCTTCCTCTGCTGTCTCTTCCAACTGAACCTCACTACCATTTTCCTCTGAGGGCAGTTTCTCCTGACTGTCCAACGGCTGGGCATTGCCCTCTATCTGAAAAGTAATCTGAACAGCATCATCCTCATAGGTAAAGACCTGGAACACGTGAATCCCTGCCGACTCTTCTTCTCCTGTCCGATAGCCGATAGCTATTTCAGAGAAGCTTCCCATCTGAAAAGTCGTGCTGTTGTCTTTCACATCACTTCCATCCAGAATCTCAGTCTCATCCTTAGCGAAGTGAACCACTGTAACGGGGCCGCCTTCTGCCAGTCCGTTTTCGTCCAGAAGCTGAACCGTAACGGTCACATCGCTTTCCGGCTCAATCTCTTCTCCATCCAGATAAAAACCTATCTTAAGCAAAGCCTTAATTGTCGCTCCCTCATCTTTCAGGGTCTTCTGGAACTGAGCCTGTCGTTCTGCATAATGAGCCTCATTCTCTTCCTGAGTAATCTGCTCTGCGAGCAGCTCTGCTTCCTCCGGAATATTAGCATCCGCTCTGTAGCTCACTGTAACAATATACCCATCACCCTCACAGGTCTTGGTAAAGATCTGTTCCTCTGTCTCCTCTTCCTTTATTTCCGGACTGCGACATGCATCATTGTGATGATGTTCACGAACCTCTAACTTTCCGCAGGTCAAAACGCCTTCTGCGTCATAACATACCTCTGTATGAGTATGCAGGCTGACCTCCGGCAGTTCGCACACCAGACTGCCCTCATCATTGTAGCATTCTTCTGTATGTGTATGCTCCACTATCTCCGGCAACGGACAAATCAATGTTCCCTCTGAGTCATAGCATGCTTCATCATGAGCATGAACTACAAAATCTCCATAGCCGCAGATAATGTTTCCTTCACTGTCATAACATCCTTCCGTGTGGGCATGAATTCTTCCTGCGCAATAGAAGACAATATCCTCGTCCTTGCTTTCGCATTCCTCTGTATGTACATGTTCTTCCTTGCCGCAAATCAGGCCTTCTGCATAACACTCATCCGTATGCTCATGCTCTTTATAGCACTCGGCACCATGTACATGCTCCAACACCTCCAGTTTACCGCACACCAGTCTCCAGAGCAGTTCACCGTTTTCATCCCGCATCTGATTTCCATCATCATCCATCACCGGTTCATAGCAGCCGTCTTCCACTGTATGCTGATGTAAAATCACTTCTTCCTTGCCGCAAATCAGTTCTTTCACCACTCCCCGGCAGGCTTCTGTATGCTTATGGCCATTTGGATTCTCTTCTTTGCCACAGGTCAGTTCTTCT
>JAETTS010000451.1 GCA_021769025.1 Enterocloster bolteae | reverse complement strand
TTTTCCCAGAATATACAACCAGAAAGTTGCACGATACATTTCCTGTTCTTTTGTAGAATATGATACATAGATAATTCCAAAATATAGAAAGAAGAAAAGCCAGCGGGGTAGCTGGCTTTTCTAGGAGAAGGTATTTCGTTTCTTATGGGGTGTAGCAAAAACTATATAATGTATTGGGGGGTTACGTCTATTATAATACCATGAGGTAAGGACTTTGAAAAGAGGTACACTGCATAAAGTTCACAAAAACCACTCCCATTTTTTATGCAAACTGCACATTTATGCAAACAATTGTTCGAATTCCTGTTGCCCGATCCGCTCTTTCTCCATCAGGATCTCTGTGCATCTGTGGAGCACATCCACATGCTCCTGGATCAGGTTCCTTGCTTTGTCATAGCATTCATCAATAATCCGTTTCACCTCGCTGTCAATTACCGTAGCAACGTTCTCACCATAGCTTTTTGTATGCCCTAAGTCCCTTCCTATGAAGACCTCATCTTCCTCTGTCTCATAGTTGATCATACCTACTTTCTCCGACATACCATATTTGATCACCATAGAACGAGCCATAGCTGTGGCCTGTTTGATATCCTGGGACGCTCCAGTAGTAATGTCGTCAAAAATAATCTCCTCTGCGATCCGTCCGCCCAAAGACACCATGATATTCTGCAGCATCTTCCCCTTGGTGTTAAACATCTCGTCTTTCTCCGGCAACGGCATGGTATATCCTGCTGCCCCCATTCCCGTAGGAATAATGGAAATGGTGTGCACCGGCCCAACATCTGGAAGAAGATGGAACAAAATGGCGTGACCGGACTCATGGTACGCCGTGATTCGTTTTTCTTTCTCAGAAATGACACGGCTCTTCTTCTCCGCACCGATTCCCACCTTGATAAACGAACGGTCAATATCACTCTGGGTTACAAAACGCCGTCCCTCCTTAGCCGTTAAAATTGCCGCTTCATTCAGGAGGCTCTCCAAGTCGGCACCTGTAAATCCAGCGGTGGTTCTGGCCACTCTTTCAAGATTCACATCATCCCCCAAAGGTTTATCCTGCGCATGAACCCTTAAGATCTCCTCTCTGCCCCTCACATCCGGCTTCCCTACCACAATCTTGCGGTCAAACCGTCCCGGACGCAGAATCGCCGGATCCAGGATATCCACCCGGTTGGTGGCAGCCATAACGATGATCCCCTCATTGACACCGAAACCATCCATCTCCACCAAAAGCTGATTCAAAGTCTGTTCTCTCTCATCATGTCCTCCGCCTAATCCGGTTCCTCTCTGCCTGGCCACCGCATCAATTTCATCAATAAACACGATGCAGGGAGCGTTCTTTTTCGCTTCCTCAAACAGATCCCGAACTCTGGACGCACCGACACCCACGAACATTTCAACAAAATCTGAACCGGAGATACTGAAAAACGGCACTCCTGACTCTCCTGCCACAGCCTTGGCAAGCAAGGTCTTGCCGGTTCCTGGAGGCCCAACCAGAATCACGCCTTTAGGAATCCTCGCCCCTACAGAAGTATATTTCTGCGGGCTTCGAAGGAAATCTACCAGTTCCTCCAAGTCCTCCTTTTCCTCCCTAAGCCCCGCCACTTTTGTGAAATTAAACTTATTGGCATCTTTGCTTAATCTGGCACGGCTCTTACCAAAATTCATCATTCTGGCATTGGTCCCGCCTCCTGCGGCTCTGGCATTCATCATGGTAAACACCACAACCAGAACCACTCCAGACAAAAGCACTGGAAGCACCAGCGTCAGGATATAGTTCTCATGGGGCACATCCTGAACCGTAACCGGAATATGGTTGCCTAGGAGATATTCTTTTTCACTCCTCACATCTGACACATACACCCGTTTCTGGCTTTTGTCCTTCATGGTTAGAATCACTTCTCCGGTAGGGGTCTCCTTATTTTGCCGGATAGCTGCGGATTCAACGCTGCCTTCGATAACCTCAGACATATAGGCCTGTTGGGTTAAGTCCTCCGGCGCTTTCTCTCTTGTCAGGCTATTGGCCACAAAAAGTACCAGCAAAGCCACCAGAATCAGTCCCAATCCATTGATCGACTGTCGTTGTCTCAACTTTAAGTTACCTCCTTTACTTATGTACTCTCGGAACCTCCGATATTACGCTGGGGAAATTCTCCATGATTTCCCCAGTCCATCATCCAAGATTCCGAGAGTACATCACTCCTGTTCTACTATTCCAATATATGGCAGATTCCTGTACTTCTGATCATAATCCAAGCCATATCCCACAACAAATTTATCCGGAATACGGAAGCATGTGTAATCTACCTTCACCTGCTTCTTTACCCTGCGCTCCGGCTTATCCAAAAGGGTACACAGACGGATACTTTTTGGCCCTCGCTTCTCAAGTATCTCCATCAGATAGGCCAGCGTCCTTCCTGAATCAATAATGTCTTCCACAATCAGGACATCTTTTCCTTCCAGAGGTTCATCCAAGTCCTTGACAATCTTCACAACGCCACTGGATACCGTTCCTGCACCATAGCTGGATACGGACATAAAATCTATTGAGACCGGAACCGTCAGCCGTTTCGACAACTCACAAGTAAAAAATACTCCGCCTTTTAAGATACAGATCAGATGCACAGCTTTTCCCTCATAATCCTGGCT
>JAETTS010000450.1 GCA_021769025.1 Enterocloster bolteae | reverse complement strand
ATTGTGAGTATATGCAGTATAAATATGTTCAATGTCTGAGAAAGGCCGGAGCGGTAGTTCAGATTCTTCCTCAAAAGATTGATGCAGACTATATAGCAGGGATTGTAACACAGTGCGATGGCCTTGTGTTCCCGGGAGGGCCGGATATTCAGCCGGCCCTATATGGGAAAGAGATGGAAAGCGGATGCGGGAAACCGGATCGGATGAGAGATGCCTTCGAGCTTCCCCTTCTTAAGTCGGCATTGGAGGCAGGAAAGCCGTTGTTCTGTATCTGCCGGGGGATGCAGCTTTTGAATGTGGCTCTGGGAGGAACACTGTATCAGGATATTAAGCCAAGACAGAAATGCCGCCACTCTGACTTCTGGCACAGAGCGACGGCGACCCATTCGGTTGAACTGGATACGGACAGCCTGGTGTCCGGGATTTTAGGCTCAGATACCGCCTCAGTCAACAGCATTCACCATCAGGCGGTTGATGACCTGGGAAAGGGGCTTTGGGTGGCTGCTGCCAGCCCCGATGGATTCCCAGAAGCCCTGGAGATCGAGGAATATCCGTTCTGTCTTGCGGTTCAGTGGCATCCGGAGCATATGGCAAATCGGACACCGGCTCAGCAAAAGCTGTTTCTGGCATTTACCGAGGCGTGCCGGAAAAACAGTACCCGTGTGTCTGGTGCAGCATTGCAATGATTCCTGAGTAAATTACACCTGTCAGGAAGTATGATTGCTATTGCTTAAAATGTCTGCCAAAGTTTTGATCAGAATATCTACATCCACAGGCTTGGAGATATGCCCGTTCATACCGCACTCTATGGCATGTTTTTTATCTTCTTCGAAGGCGTTGGCAGTCATGGCGATAATGGGGATGGTGTGGCAGAGCGGGTTTGGCAGGCTTCGTATGGTTTTAGCTGCTGTATAGCCATCCATGATGGGCATCTGAATATCCATCAAGATCAGATGATACTGCCCAGGTGAGGCATTGGCGATGGCATCTACCGCCAGTGCCCCATCCTCTACTTCATGAATCTCAAAGCCGTAATCCCTGAGAAGTTCTACCGCAATCTCCCGGTTCAGTTCATTGTCTTCCGCAAGAAGGATCCGCATTCCAGAGAAATCAAAATGATTTGGATCCTCTTCCTTCTGTAACATATCCTTGATCCTGTCTCTGTCTTCTACAAGAGGAAATTCCACTTGAATGATAAATTCTGTACCCTGGCCTGGCGCTGTCTCCACCTGGATGGTTCCTCCCATGAGGTCAATCAGATTTTTCGTAATCGCCATGCCAAGGCCAGTGCCCTGGATACCACTGACCGTAGATGTATGCTCCCGTTCAAAGGGCTCATAGACTTTCTTGGCAAACTCCGGGGACATTCCGATGCCATTGTCTTTCACACGGAATTCGTATGTACCATACCCCTTGCGGCTTTGGTCTGTCTGGGATACCGCAACAGATATAGTGCCTCCCTCAGGTGTAAATTTGATGGCGTTTCCCAGAAGGTTTAAAAGAATCTGATTCAGCCGCAGACGATCGCAGCATACGTAGTTGTAAGCCTGCGGGGATAACTCTATGGAAAGGGTCTGATCCTTTTCCTGAACTTGTCCGTGAACGATGGTATTCATACTGGCCAGGAGATCAGACAGGCTACAGGGGGCAACATCCAGATGAATCTTTCCGCTTTCAATCCGGCTCATGTCCAACACATCATTGATCAGGCTTAACAGATGGTTGCTGGCTGTGCGGATCTTCAGAAGATAGTCATGAATATGCTGGGTATCCGGGTCAAATTCATGCTGCATGGCCAGATTAGTAAACCCTACGATAGCATTCATAGGCGTGCGGATATCATGGGACATATTGGAGAGGAAACGGCTTTTGGCCTTGTTGCTTTCCTCCGCCTGGATTTTCTCCAAAGTCAGGATTTCGTTTCGGCTCCTTTGCCAGAAATATACCATAAATACAGCGAATACCACCAGCATCACCAAAAGAAGCTGAATCATGCTGTTTTTGGTGATAGTGGACCGAACCGACTCCACATTGGTACTGACTGTGCCATAATGAATGGTGGTGGTCAGATACCAGTCGGTTCCCTCAGACGGGGCGTAGTAGGTGTAATGCAGGATGCCTTTTAAGTCGTAGGCCACAACGCCGCTTTTTCCTGCCTGAATATCCTCACGCATCTGCGTTACAGAATATCCGTCATGAAAATGCACCTGATTTTCCAGGGCGGAAAAGACATTGTCGTTGTCTTCAATGTGATTGTGGGGAGTCTTTACAATATAGGAACCGTCTTTAAAAATCACATTGGAGAAAATCTGATCCTTCTCATTCTTTAAAGAAAGCTGAGAGGAAATGGTAGCAGCGCTGATTCCCATCAGGTTGCCAGTCAGTGTCTTGCCTTCAAAAGCCAGGCCATGGACAGGCATGACGATAAGCACCATATTTTCCACACCCAAGCTCTGGTTGATGGAAACATAAGGCTTGTCAAAATCAGCGGCTCCCTGGCATTCCAGACCGGGAATCCCAGAGAGGGTGCCGTCCTTGGTATAGATGGTGCCATCCTCATCAATCAAGGCATAGAAATCCGCATCATAGAGGTCAACCACATTGGAAAGATACTGTTTCAGAGTGGCCTGATCCTTCAAATCCTCTGTTCTTATAATCTGG
>JAETTS010000449.1 GCA_021769025.1 Enterocloster bolteae | reverse complement strand
CCGAGTATTTGTCCATATTTCGTTTGGCTTCTTCCAGTTCTTCCGCCGTTGCATTTTCCGGTGGAATGAACAGGTTGATCAAGTCGTTTATCATAGCCCCGTACTGGTTTTCATGCTCCGTCGAAAACATATTCAGCTGGTTGTCAAAGCCAATCTTTAGATCTGACGGGTTCACCTCCAGGGCTTCATCCATAAACATGTCATAGTACCGCCCGTCTGCGCCTTTGTTCTTTCCGATATAAAACTGATATTTGTCCTTTCCAAAATCCAGATGGGAGATCATACGGTTTAGCTCATCCTTGCGCTGCAGGGCCTCTTTTATGGCGCTTCGGATCTTATACATAAAGTCGTCTTTAAAATGTTCTATCGCTGTCTTAGCCTGGCTGGCCGCGCGAAGGCGGTATTCCTCCAGTTTGTCAAAATTCAGTTTGTCAAATAGCTCCTGATAGTCCTGGTTATCCTCTGCGGTGGGGGAAAGATTTCGGCTGGGGCAGTTTCTTAAGTAGCTGCTTCGTAAGTCTACCAGCCGGTTCTTCTCTTTTTTCTGCTGCTCCTCTATGTCGGCCAGTTCTCTCTGATACTGGCTGCCAGCGGCTCCGTATGTTTTCCCTTTTATGGAATCCATCAGCTGGGCATCCCAATCTTCTTTCGAGGGCAGATTTTTTTCTTTCTCCATCAGGTTTTCATGGACTTCCAGAAAGCGGCTTTTTTCTGCCTCAATATCCCTCTCCAGGCCTGCGGCCGTCTTCTGCTGCCTCCGTAAAGCTTCCTTGCTTTGCTCCAGATCCTTTAGAAGTTCCTGCCGTTCACCCTCCCATTTTTCAATATCCCGTTGTTTCATCTGCTCCAGCTTCTCCCGCAGAATACCTTGTTCCCTGATTTTTTCCTCCAGCCCTTCCATATCCTGCTTCCACTCTTCATACACAGCCATGGGCTGGCCCAGATACTCCAGGGTTAATATGTGTTCTGCCTCTTTTATCCGTTGGGACTGAGGCTCCATCTTTCTGCCAATACTGTCCAATTCCTTCTCCAACAGCTGGATTCTCTGACGAAGGCTGTCCTTACCTATATAAGCGGATTTGGTATAGTATAACGGATTGATGTGCTGGAGGCGGTAGCTGCGATAGGTAATGCAGTCCCTGGTGATGCCAGTGTGACAGCTTCGCAGTTCTTCTACGGTGTCACATTTTATTACCCTTCCAAGAAGAAAATGAACGTATGCCTGGGCATATTCCCTGGAGGCTGCCACCTCCTGGGATAAGGCATTTTCCAGTACCGGATGGTCTTTTGCCATCACCCGTTCTGTATCCACCACGGCGATATGGAAGTAGGTATCTTTGTCCAACTCTCCGTAGATCTCCAAAGCGGCTTTGGCGTATCTGGGTTCTACCAGAAGGGCCAGCTTATTGTTGCCCAGACAGCCTTCTACTGCGTTCCGCCATGTCTCATCGTTTATGTCCAGAAGGTCTGCCAGAACTTCTACGTTTACACTTTTTCCGATTTTCTGGTATAAGCGGTTCTGCAGGGTCACTCTGGCCTGTTCCAGTTCTTGGGGATAGGCTTTACTGCCAAGCTTCAGCTGGCTTAATTCTCCTTCAGCCTGAGCTTTTCGTTTGCGCAGCTGTCTTAGTTCTGCCTGGGCTTCCTGCTGCTGCCTGGCAGCGTCTCTTCGAAGCTCTGCTAAGTCTGTCTGAAGCCGCATCAGGGCTTCTGTTGTGATGATCTGATCCTCAAAGGCCTGAATATCCCATAATGTACGGTTGGAAACCCATTCTTCTTCCTCCCAGGCTTTCAAGGCCTGAACCGTCTGCTGCCACCGTGCCTTGCTGCCTGCAAGGCGCTGTATCAGCGCGTTTAATGAGGCCAATTGCTGTTTTAATTGCTCATATCCGGTCATGGAAATACGCCGCAGAAGGTCTTCATTTTCTTCATTCATCTTTTGAATCTTCTGGTTCTGACGTTCCATGTCCTGAACCGTTTTCTCGCTGGCCTGTTCCAATGCATGAATCTTTTCCTGGCTTTCGCTTACCAGAAGCCGGTTCTGCAGAATATCCAGTTTCTGTATATAGTAGCCTATGGCCTGTGTCTTTTGTTCCAGTTCTTTTACGGTCTCATACTGGCTGCAGATCTCTTTCAGCTGCTCAATCTCCCGGCAGATGTCCTCAATCTTCCTGCGCATGCGCCCATATTCCATAACACTGACCTGCATGTCTTCCATATGAATATTCTGTTCCATACAGATATATTCTTTTACAAACTCCTCCAGTTTGATATTCATCCGAAAGGGAATAGCCCGTTTAAACAGAAGCGGGAACTTCTCCGCATCCAAGCCCCCCAAGTAGATGTCATACAGCTGCCTGCGAAACCGTTCGTTGTGAGATCCGAAATAGCAGTCCTCTTTGGCAAACGTCTGGAGCAGCCACATCTTAAGTTCTTCTGTGGACATGGCCCGTTTTTTCTTGTGTCCTTCTGTCATGAAACAATCTGCGCAATAGCAATTTTCCGGAATGGGGCCTTTATGCCAGAAAAACAGGCGGGACACATTGTTGGTGGCTGTCTCCACATCAAATACTACGCCTACGCACTGGCACTCTCCGGTGTCTGTCCGCTGAAACTCCAGCACGATTGTGCTGGAAAAGTTCTGATTCCGGAGATAGGAGAAATGATT
>JAETTS010000448.1 GCA_021769025.1 Enterocloster bolteae | reverse complement strand
AGACAACAGCGAAAAAAGAAGACGGGGAGCAGGTGACTTTAAGAATGAGCTGGTGGGGCGGCGATTCCAGGCATGCGGCTACCATTGCAGCGGTGGAACTTTACGAGAGTACCCATCCGGGAGTAAAAATAGAATTGGAATATTCCTCCTGGGACGGCTACATGGATAAGGTGATGACCCAGTTAGCAGGAGGCACCCAGCCTGATATCATGCAAATTCAGGCCACGGCAGCCATGGAGCTTACGGACTCCTTCCCCAATACTTTTGTGGCATTGGACAGCCAGGACATTTTGGATATGAGCGCATTCAACCAGGTGATGGAGGATTCCTTCTGCCGTTCTTCCGGAGGCCAGATTGTGGCGGTTCCTACGGGAATAAACAGTTACAATATTCTGGTGAACAAGACGGTTACCAATGCGGCGGGAGTTGAGCTGCCCAAGAATATGACCTGGGATGAGTTTTTTGAGTACGGAAAGAAAATCCATGAAGCAAACCCTGATTTCTATATGATTACAACAGGTGATGACGGTTGGAATCATCTTATGAGAAGCTATGCAAGGCAGCTGAGCGGCCAATGGACGATCTCGGAAGACGGGGAAGTGATCAGCGACAGGGATGCATTGGTGGAAACCTTTACCACGCTTCAGAGAATCTATGCAGAGGGGATAGCGGAGCCTATGGAAACTGCTTTCGCTTATAATGCCGACTCATCCAATGACCCGAAGCTGTTAAACAATGAGATTGCATGTTCTTACTGTGCTTTTTCCGGAATTACCGTCGACACCAGCGCCTGGACCGACGGTATGGATGTGGTGAACATTCCGATCATGGAAGGGGCCAAGAATACTGGCGTCATCACACAGCCAACCTCCCTTTGGATGGTCTCGAGAAGCGATCATCAGGAGGAAGCCCTGGAATTTTTACAGTGGATATTTGACAATGAGGAGGCCATCAAGACTCTTGCAGATTGCCGAGGCGTTCCCGCCACGGATAAGGCTAGGGATGTGCTGGAAGCAGAGAATCTGGCTAACCCCCTTGTCAGTGAGGCAGCCGCCATTGCGCTGGAAGTGACAGATACAGCAGTTCCGGTTATCAACGAGAATACGCTGGTATACGATTATATGTTCCCGCTGATCCAGGAGATCTGCTATCAGATGATTACTCCTGAGGATGCGGCGGATCAGATGATGCAGAGTTTGAATGAGATTGTAGAAGAAATTAAGTAGCACAGCCTTAATGCAGTAGTTTGGATTGCCTGCTTATTTATAGAAGGTTCCGGGAAAATGGGAAAAGCATATGAAAAATAAGATGAGAAAACAAAAGAAGGCATCAATGCTGGAAAAAAGACAGCGAGAAGGATATTTGTACATTTTACCATGGATCATTGGATTTCTGGTTCTCCAGATATTCCCCATTGGAATGTCTCTGTATTATTCCTTTACCAATTTCAATTTCGGAACGGAAATCGGATTTGTGGGACTGAACAATTACATTAAAATATTTACAAAAGATAAAGAGGTACTGAATTCTCTGAAGATAACCATCAAATATGTCCTGATGTCCGTGCCTATGAAGTTAATCAGCGCGCTGCTTATTGCAATGCTTTTGAACCAGGCGTTAAAGGGCATCAATTTTTACAGAACCCTGTATTACCTGCCGTCTATCATGGGAGGAAGCGTTGCCATCGCCATTTTGTGGAGGCAGCTGTTCTCCATAGATGGCGCAGTCAACAAAGTCCTGAACCTGTTTGGCATAAAAAGCATCGGTTTCCTGACGGATCCGGATGTTGCCCTGCTTACCATCAGCATGTTGTCTGTCTGGCAGTTTGGCTCTTCCATGATTTTCTTCTTAAGCGCCTTAAAACAGGTTCCCCAGGAACTATATGAGGCTGCAAGAATCGATGGAGCCGGAAAGGTTAACTCCTTCTTTCGGATAACGCTGCCGATGATCAGCCCAATGACCCTGTTTAACCTGATTATGCAGATGATCAACGCATTCCAGGAATATACGGCTCCGGCAGTCATCACCGGCGGCGGCCCTCTGAAGAGGACCAAGGTTTTGGCTATGACGCTTTACGAGACTTCTTTTTCCCAGCGTCGGATGGGATATGCCTCTGCAATCTCGTGGGTGATGTTTGTGATTATCATCGCTTTGACGGTTTTTATTTTTGCAACCAGTGACCGATGGACGTATTACAATGATGAGAGGTGATGAACATGACGGCGGCAAAATGGCGTAAGATACGAAAGAAAATCAGGCATGGAAGTTCCTATTTTCTTTTAAGCATCATCGGAATCATTTTTATCTATCCCCTTTTGTTTATGTTTTCCGCTTCCTTTAAATCCAATGCGGAGATCATGGGATCCATGAATCTGATTCCCAGCCGCATTTCGTTTGAAAATTATATTGCAGGATGGAAAAGCGCAGGACAGTACACCTTTGGACATTATATAAAGAATACGCTTCTGATAACCATACCGGTGGTGGCCCTGACGATTCTGTCATCCTCGGTTGTGGGATACGGATTTGCCAGATTTCGGTTTAAAGGCCATAAGTTGCTGTTCGGTGCCATGCTGTCTACCATGATGCTTCCCAATGCGGTTGTGATTGTTCCAAGATATATCTTATTTAACAAATTCGGATGGCTGAATACCTATATCCCATTTTATGC
>JAETTS010000447.1 GCA_021769025.1 Enterocloster bolteae | reverse complement strand
CGGCCAGAACCTGGTGGTAAGCGTAAACGGAAAACGAAAAGTATTCTACGGAACGGCTTCACAGCCTGCTTCTCTCTTCATCAACAAAAAAGAGGGAAAGCTTTCGGAGATCATTCATGCAGGGGATTCCATTGACTTTGTCCCTGCTGTTTACGGTGCCCCTGCATCTGCCACCCTGGGGGATATTGACGGCGCAAAGGATTGCCTGGAGATTACGTTAAACGGCATGTACGTGCCTTTGGAGACCCCTCTTAAAAACGGGGATATCATACTGATTACTATGCCAGAACCGCCAAAAGAGAAAAATGAGGAAGGAAACCTTGAGAATCATGATCAGAAAGAGGATGCTTCTCCGGATGCGGAAGTTTTTCTGGATAAACATACAGAGGGAGATGTCAGGGAAGGTGATAGCCTTCTGAATGAATCGAAGGGGCAGTTTAGCGAAGGAGTGGCGGGTACACGAAAGGAATCTAAAGAAACTCTTACAGAGGAATTTTCAGAGGAATTAGGAGAATCAGATACGCCGGAGATTCCGAATACACCAAAGGAGTCACTTATACAAGAGATTTCAGATACGCCGAAAGAGTCTCTTGCACTGTCAGGGGCTGACACGCCGGGGAGGGCCTCTGCCCAAGCGGCTCCTGATGTTTACGGGGACTCCCTTAGACAGAAACCGTCTCCGGAAGTTGATAAAAACTTTCATTATGAATCTGATGATTCCCTTGAGGCCAATCGTCAGATTTCTTCTGGTGCCAAAATTTCAGACATTTCAGATGGCTCCTCTTTGCTTGCTTCGCCTCCTGACTCGCATGCTTTGTCATCTCCGGTTCAATCCGGTCAACGGCTATCGGAACCATCCTCCGCCCCACAGGTTGAGACACCGTCATCACGCCAATCCGTTTCACCTTTTTCAGGCCAGACGTTGTCATCACCTCAATCAGCGCTCCCTTCCCCGGGCCTGACTCTGTCGTCGCCTCAACCAGTTCTGCCAGACCAGCCTCCAGCGCCGCCTAAGCCTGACATCCTGTTCTATTTAAACGATACCCCTTTGCGCCTTCCGCCCAAAGAAGACCAAAACCCCTACTATCTGATGGACATGATCCAGTATTCCGGCATTGATTTAAAAAATCCAAGGGGAGTTGTCAAATTAAGTGTCAATGGTTCTTCCGGCATGTTTCAACAAGAGTTAAAGGAAGGAGACCAAATCTATATTAAGGAAGAAGCCACCATCTAATACTGGTCTAAAAAATGGTGGCGCACTCCTTTTTCCTTATACGCAATCACTGTACTTAGGTTAACATTTTCCACACTTCTAAAAATATTACTCTCCACAAATGGATTGCTCTTTTTCATCTCTGCAATCAGCTTTTTTACCTCCATCCGCTTGGAATGCTCTCCTGTACCTGAAGCCCCGGCGGCAGCGGCCTGTTCCGTAAAGCGGCAGGCACATTGTAGAAACTGCAGGTGATGATAATCCCGCCAGCGTTTGATGCTGTCCTCCCGTATCAGGTACATGGGGCGGATCAACTCCATTCCAGGAAAATTTGTGCTGTGCAGCTTCGGCATCATGGTCTGGATCTGGCCGCCGTACAACATTCCCATCAAAATAGTCTCTATCACGTCATCAAAGTGATGTCCCAGTGCAATCTTGTTGCACCCTAATTCCTGAGCCTTATTGTACAAATGCCCTCTCCGCATCCTGGCACACAGATAGCAAGGAGATTTCTCCACATCGTACACCGCGTCAAAAATTTCTGACTCGAAGATCGTTATGGGAACTTTAAGGATTCCGGCATTCTGCTGGATCATCTGCCGGTTAGCTGGGTGGTATCCTGGATCCATCACCAGAAAGGTTAACGCAAACGGAAATTTGTTGTGGCGCTTTAGTTCCTGAAACAGCTTGGCCATCAACATAGAATCCTTGCCACCGGAGATACACACGGCAATCCTGTCATTCTCTTGTATCAGTTCATAGTCATTGATCGCCTTGGCAAACTTGGAAAACAACTCTTTATGGAACCGTTTCCGAATGCTGGTTTCCACTTCTTCTGCAGTAACACACACATCCTGTTCCTCTCCTCGCTCCATTGGCACCACCTCCTTTTTTTTGTTTTTTGTAAATAAATTATATGCTGTGGAAGGAAGAAAAGCAATAACAATATCTTGACATATGGGTAGGAAATATCATAATATAGTAGTAAGTCTCGAAGCCGTGAGGGAATGGACGCGAGGGAACGCACAGACTTAGGTTGCCCTTTAGGCTTTCAGAGAATCTAAAAATAAAATGGGGGAATATTATGGTAGAGACACTTAAGAAAAAAGCAAAAAAATCAAACATACTACGAGTTATCTTTTCGATCATCGGTGTAGTCGCACTGTTGGCTATCACAAAATTTGCACTCTTTGATGTGATTACCGGCCCGACCAGGATGGATATCACAGCAGATCCAGAGACTTATGATGGCAAATACGTCACCATCGATGCAGAAAACTTCCTTTATGATTACATAGAGCACACGACAACCACCAAGAAAAAATACGGCGGCAGCACCACCAGCACCAATGGATACAGTTATTTGGTCTTCCAATCTGTGGATGATTATGAAAAAGAATCCTCTGTCTGGTATTTTTACAGCATTTATCTGGATAAGAGCAGACAGAAGGAGATGGAAGGAAAGATTCAGCAGA
>JAETTS010000446.1 GCA_021769025.1 Enterocloster bolteae | reverse complement strand
CTATACCGTTACTTCTGCTATATCTGTCTATTGCAACAAGGATTCTTGTTTTTACCGGGATCCAGCAGTCTTTGAGATGATCCGTGATGGACTTGCCTTTGTCATGCGCAGCCAACATGACAACGGGCTTTTTGATTTTATTGTCTGTAATTTTCTGTCCACACCAGACACTGCATTCTGCATCAAGCGGATACTGCCTACCCTTTCCTATCTGGAAGAGAACCCCAGGACGAAAGAGGAAGACGAGATCTACAAAGCTCTCTTAGGGATTGTGAAAAAAGGAGCAAAGGGACTGGCTGGAGGCGGTTTTCACACGCCCAACCATCGCTGGGCCATCGCCTCCATGCTGATGGAATGCGGCAGGCGGTTTGATGAGGAATCCCTGATTAACCGGGCCAATGAGTACCTTCTTGAGGGAATCGATTGCAATGAAGACGGGGAATTTGCAGAGAAATCTGCAGGAAACTATAACCGTGTCAATAACGATGCCATGATCTCTCTGGGCCATACCACAGGGGATAGAAGCTATTTTGAGTATGCGGCCAGGAACCTTAAGATGATGTTAACTTACATAGAGCCGGACGGAAGCGTATTTACCGGCAACTCCACCAGATGGGACAATGGCCTTAAGATCTATCCCAAAGATTACTATACAGAATACCTTGAGATGGGGCTTCTTTTGGATATACCGGAATTTTTGGATATGGCCAACTACATTTTCAAGCTTGTGGATGAGAAAGGGATCAAATCTCCGGATCAGCTGATTCACTATATGAATCATCCCCAGTGGATCGATCTGGAACATGATGGCATGTGGCAGTTATCCCCCTTTTGTCGCTTCTACAGGGAGTCTGGCATCGCAAGGATCGGAAAGCCGGACTATATCTGCACCATCATGAAGGAAAAGACCAGCTTCTTTCATCTGTCTACCAGAAATATGCAACTTCAACTGAAACTGGGAGGAGCGTACTTTGAACACCGTGCCTTTGAGGCTCAGTCTATGGAACAGGCAGAGGATGGAAGGTTTCATCTGAACGAGACCATGGAAGGATGGTACTATCTTCCCTTTAAAGAAAAACAGCCTACCAGTGATTGGTGGAAGATGGACAACCATAAGAGAGATAAAGTTTTAGGGCCGTATCTAAAGCTGCAGGCAGACATAAAAGAGATGGAAGACGGGGTAGAAGTGCATATCCGGGTAACTGGAGTGAACCATGCCCCCTTCCGCGTGGAGGCAGCAGTAAGCGGGGCCCAGATCATAAAGGGGCAGCAGTTTGAGATGAAGGCGGACCCGGGAAGAACCATGATTTTGAAAGAAGGAAGCGCTGTTTTTGCTAGTGGGGAGGAAAGCCTGGAGATTGGCCCAGGATTTGGCATCCACTCCTACACAGCAGGGAATTTTGGAAGTGAAGGAGCGTCCGCCTATGCCTTTACCCTCTACTTTACAGACTATACGGAATTTGATCATACGTTCCAGATCCATGTGAGGCATTAATCTGTCTGGCAGCCTGCCTTTCGCAGGCTGCGAAACTCCATAGGAGTACAACCGCACCTGCTTTTAAAGAACCGGTTAAAATGGCAGAGATTCTGAAAGCCGGATGCATAGGCCACCTGCTTGATGGTCATGGCATCATTGTCCAGAAGGTATTTGGCCTTCTCAAGCCTGGCGTGTAAAAGCTCGTCGATGGGGGAAGCATGAAAATATTGTTCATAATAATGATACAGCTGGCTTTTCCCAATGTTGGTCTGATGGCACATCTGCTCTAAGCTCCACGGACGGTCGCAGTGCTCCAGCATCTGTTCCCTCAATACGAACAGTTCCGGGTAGTACCGCCCCGTTTGTCTGGGCCTGGACAGCGGCTGGCTTCGGCCAAGAAGATAAAGAAGCTGGCGCACCAGAAGATCTTCCATGTGCTCGTAGTATTCCAGGCGGTTTAGGTATTCCCTCTGGATGATCTTTAACAGGTTGTTTAGTTCGGTCACATAATCTGGATAAAAGATCCGATTTTCCACCAGGCCTAAGTCACAAAGTAGCGATTCCTCCCCAGTAAAATGGACAAAGCTGTTTAAGAATTCACCCACGGCCTGATAGTGCTGTGGGTAGCCAGGGGTATAAAGAATACAGGCTCCAGCTTCCGCCAGAACCGTCCTTTCATCTGGGAAGTAAAATGTCATGGGGCACAAGGCCAGAAGAAACAGATACGTCCTTGTGCCGGAAGGCCGGAAGATTCGGTCTCGGTCCGGATTGCGGAAATCGTGGCCGCAGTAAGAAATGGTGATCAAAAGGCTTCCTCCCTAAAGATTTGGAATGATAAAAACAGCCTAGCAAAAACCGGAAGAAAAGTCAATAGTACAAGACTTTATATCATTTCCATTGGAGAGATGGATGATATAATAGGGATAACCGGAACGCCGTCTGCAAAAAGCAGAGGAGGGAGAGATTCCGAGAGAGTACATTCCATGAGAGGAGAAGGAAGATGAAACAGACAAAGCTGTATATTGATAAACACATGATTGTAAGTGATGTAGACAAACGGATCTATGGCTCTTTTATCGAGCATCTGGGAAGAGCTGTATATGAGGGGATCTACCAGCCAGGACAGAAGACTGCGGATGAGCAGGGCTTCCGCCAGGATGTGATTGACCTGGTAAAAGGCTTAAATGTTCCAGTGGTTCGTTATCCAGGCGGAAATTTTGTATCC
>JAETTS010000445.1 GCA_021769025.1 Enterocloster bolteae | reverse complement strand
AAACAGAAAGGAAAATGTATATTGCGTTGATAGAGATAAGTGCTAGAAGTAACTTCTATAACAGGAGAAAAACTTCTAGTTTTTTATTGTTTAAAAGACTGTCATATCAGAGAGGAGGATGGAAGGAATGAGTTTAGAAGAAGAGCAGATGATCGGTCAGATATGCTTATATATATTCCCAAAACAAGGATACTGGAGAAGATTACATGATTGCCCTGACACCAGAGAACCTGGCTAACCTGATTGAGGGAAAAAAGGCAGATGCCTCAAAGATTATAGTAACCGATGCGTTGAACCGCCTAATCATGACTGGAAATTCAGGGCGGGTAGATATCTGTCAGGATCGAAAGTTGGGAAGAGAACCCCTCTGTTACCTGGAGCCGATCCAAATGGAAGAACAAAAGGCAAGGACTGTCCTGGCAGTGAGAAAGGAAGTAGCGGGAAAATACTTCGCAATGGAGGATGAGGAGGTCACAATAGGAGAATGGCAGATGGGATAAGGCAGAGAGCAGAGCGGAAAGAGTTCGATACTCAAACCAGAATTGTAGCAGAACAGAGTGGAGTGCAGGTTCGTCTGCCTATGAGTGATGCGCAGTTCATGAAATTAGAAAAGGAGAAAGATTGTGATCTGTTTTTGCCTATAGCGTCTGCCAGATGCCGGAGTGTGAAAGCTGGAGGCGTTGATTTTATGTAGAAGCTTCCAGAAGGTGTATGGATTCAGGAAATGAATTTGCTGGCTTATACTCTGCAACAGTTTACACCACAACAGCTGGAGGATTTTAAAAAGAAGGTTTCATCAGTTCCCAGGATGTTTCCAGGGGAAATGCTGAATGTTGCTCTTGCCATTTGTCCAGAGGCAGCAGGATTTGAGAGAGGAAGCCTTGTTTGTCCACAGTATACAGGAGAAAATCTGTTTGACCTTATGGAGTATAAACGCTTTCGGGACTGGAAAAAGGAACATGCGGGTTTTCAAATTGCCAAATTCTATTTTCCAGTAGAGGTGGTATGGAATTCAGATTGTGGATTCAATACAAAAGAATTGTCCCCGGCAGAAGCCGCAGTTTATCAGCCGCAAATTTCGGAAATGATTGCCAGGCAGATACGGCCAGACAGCTGTTGGTCTGACTGGGAAGGATATGACTGCCTTTTTGAATTGGTACCTTATAAAGAGCATGGTCTCTTATATGAACGTCCGGATGTGGAAGTCTGGAATGGGGAACTTTGGGGAGTTATTGTCGCTGGAACCAAATGGTTGCTTACAAAAAACGATATTGAGGTGTTAAAAGAACACTTTAATGGAGGTATCTGGGATGGATGGGGGGAGTGTTCCCTAATGACCCAGGTTCCGGGAGGGAGTCTGCGGCTGTCCCTATTTGACTGCATGGAGGTTCACCAGCAGGCAAAAGGGGAAATAACATTTACAGAGAAGGAGATGTTTTTGTGCCAAGCGCCTTATTTCCTGTCTCGGCTACAACGTGTGACGGAATGGGAGCCGGATTTTCGAGGGGAAAGAGAGTATGGAAAGGAGCATCTAATCTGGTTGGAGGTTTCCCAAAACCGAAGGAGAGTGAGAATTCCTCTTCCTGCAGAGAGAAGCAGGGTGTCAGATGAACTAAAGAAGATTGGTGCAGACATAAGTTCATCCTTGCGTATTAGGATAAAAGCAAAAGATATTTTTCCCATCCATAATAACAGAGTTTTTGAAAATGACCTTTTGCTGCTGAACCAGATAGCGGAACGACTCCAGGGAATGAAGGAGGAAGATAGAAGAAAACTGCATAACATCCTGCTGGATAAAAAATGGAAGAGTGAAAACCAGACAGAGGGTATCTGGAGGATATTGGAATCGTTTCCTGAAAAAGAGAAGGAAGAACATGAAACAGAATCAATGGGGATGAGCATGGGGCAGCAGTAAAAATGCTTTTGGAGAGAAACGAGGTGATTAGTGAGGTAGAGCCATTTCCTATAACCGTGTCAAAGATACGATTTCCGGAGATGGTTCATGTGGGGGACATTACCACCGACATCATGGGCTACGCCTGTGTGTATAACAGCGGCAGCGGTAAAAGAGAAGAATACCTGGTTGCGCTGACCGCAGAGAACCTTGCCAATCTCATTGGCGGAAAGGGCGGGGAGGCCCGGCAGATCACCGTGACCGATGTTCTGGACCGCCTGGTGGCAGATAGCAGAATGGGGATACTGGACAGCTGTCCGGATCAGAGACTGTGCAGGGAGATCAACCAGTTCCTGGCACCGATCCGGAGGGGAGAAAAAGAGGCAGGGGAGATCCTGGCCGTGAGCAGGGAGGCGGCGGACGAATACTTTGCACTCGAAGAGGAAACGGCCACCCTGACAGAGTGCCGGATGCAGTAAAACAATGGAAAAACGAAAGGGGAAAGCGATATGGGATGGATACTGGGTATTACAGCAGCAGTAGGGATTCTTCTGGCCGGAATAGCCGGACTCGCATGCGTAGCGGTGTACAGAGTCAGTGAATGCCAGAACGATTGAAAAGCTCCGTCCATCATGGCGGACAGGAGCAGATCAGAGAGAAAAGGAGCGTATCATGATCAGACAAATCGAAAAAGAGGAACTCCGAACGATGCATGACCGTGAGGGGCTGGTCCTCCAGGGCTGCGGCGGGGATCTGAAGGAGTGGACAGACGGGATCAACCAGATGCTGGAGCAGGAAGGGATCCTTCA
>JAETTS010000444.1 GCA_021769025.1 Enterocloster bolteae | reverse complement strand
TGCGGGCCTTTTATGAGAGGGAGATCAGGGATTACGGTACATTTATGGAGATGGAGGCAAGGATGCTTCTGGGAAACGGCCAGGCATATGAGAAGGGCAAAGGGTTTTATCAGGCGGTTTTCGGGAAGATGCCGTTTAGGCCAGAGCCTTATTCTGTGGAGTACACCAAACAGCTAAGTGAGATCCGCGCTGTCTACCGCATGGAATTTCTGGATCCGTCGTTGCTTTTAAACGCCGGTATTCAGGCTGCCCGGATCTTAACTCCCATGGTTGACCGAAAGAAGATGATGGTCTCCTATGAGTATACGGACTGGAGAGGTCGTATGGCGAAAACAGAGACCAGTATAAACAACCTTCGGTTCTTTGACCGGCTCTTTCCGGGGCTGGGGTATTGGAAGACAGATGAGGAATTTGTCATGGCATTCTATGCTGCGTGGGGGCTGGAGTTAGCTTGCAAGGAGGCCAGGGAGAGAAGCCAGTTTGTGACCGTAGCGAGAAATATGCCTGGCTGGGGAGCTGGCACTATGACTGCCATCACGCCCTACTGGTTTTTGAAGGCGTTTCACATGGGACTGGTGTCAAAGGATATTCTGTATAAGGCTATGCTTAATTATTTCCACAGAGGGGATACCCTTCAGGCGTTGACACAGCTGGTGAAGGGAGAATACAAGAAGCCTGGAAACCGGCGGATCTGGGAGGGGTTTTTCGGCAGGACTTTGGCATCCGAGATTCTGGAAAAGGGAGAAGAGTTGGTAGGAGAGAAGACCTGGTGTGGGCAACTGGTAAAGGAATTATACGATTCTATTATACCGGTGCTTGTGGATATTGAACTTCGCAGAGGGGAGGCGGAGACAAGGGTTTCCGTGGACATGAGCGGAATCACATACATTCAGGGAATCCCCTATCTGGTGCGGATTCTTATGGCCCTGGGGAAGGACCCCTTAAGCCGTGATGCCTATTATTCCTGGTATTATCGTGGAAATAACTCGAAGAAGGATGTGTTGAGCCGCCTTTTAAAAGCCTGCTATCCGGCGGAAGGGGAGAACGGGCAGATGCTTAAGGAGGCTTTGAAGGGAACCAGCATCAAGGCAGAGCGTCTGGTGGAGGTAGCCATGTATGCGCCTCAGTGGATCGACGTGATCCAGGATTATCTGGGGTGGGAAGGATTAAAGAGCGGCTGTTACTATTTTATGGCCCATATGAATGAACGGTTTGACGACCAGAAAAAAGCGGTGATTGCCAGATATACGCCTTTGTCGGAGGAAGAGTTGCAGGACGGCGCATTTGATATTGACTGGTTCAGGGAATGTTACGAGAGCCTGGGAGAGAAGAACTTCAGTCTTCTTTACAAGGCGGCCAAGTATATTTCTGACGGGCAGAAACATTCCCGTGCAAGAAAATATGCCGATGCCGCCACAGGGAAGACCTCTGTGGAGATGTTGGAAGAGGAGATTAAGGGCAAGAGAAACAAGGATTTGCTGATGAGTCTGGGCCTGGTGCCGTTTGAGGAGAAGCGGGAGCCGGATCTGCTGAGACGATACCAGTTTATTCAGAAGTTTTCCAAGGAAGCCAAGCAGTTTGGAGCACAGAGGAGGGCAAGCGAATCCAAGGCTGCCCAGATTGCACTGGTGAACCTAAGCGTCCATGCCGGATTTGCCGATGTCACCAGGCTGACCCTGAATATGGAGACCAGGCTGATCCAGGAGTTTGTGCCGTTTATGGAGTGGAAGGCAGTGTCGGATGTGGAGATCTGCCTTCAGGTAGGGGCGGATGGAAAAAGTGAAATCCTCTGCCGCAAACAAGATAAGATGTTAAAATCGATTCCTTCCCGCCTGGGAAAGGATCCTTATGTGTTGGAGGTTAAGGATGCTCACAAGAAGCTAAAAGATCAGTACGTGCGGACCAAGAAGCTGATGGAAGAGTCCATGGAACAGGGGGCCTGGTTTACAGCAGCGGAGACGGCAGGGCTTCTGGAAAATCCTGTGGTGAAGGCCATTCTGGAACCATTGGTGTGGATGGGAGAAAATGGAATGGGATTTGTTTCGGCTGTGCCAGAAGCGGCCGGAGGGAAAAGAGAGGCTTCAGCAGGCAAGAACGGATCAGTGGGCTCTGGAAGCAGGGAAGAATCGAAAGGCAGGATTCGTCTGACATCCTGGAACGGAGAGAGCCTTATTCTGGAAGGCAGTGAGAAAGTCCGTATCGCCCACCCCTTAGATTTTTACAAGGCAGGAGTGTGGCATGAGTACCAGAAAACTCTGTTTGACCGCCAGATTCGACAGCCGTTTAAGCAGGTATTCCGTGAACTGTATGTAAAGCTTTCCGAGGAGTTAGACCAGACGGCCTCCCGGATGTTTGCTGGCAATCAGATTCAGCCTCAGAAGACGGTAGGATGTTTGAAGAGCCGCCGCTGGGTAGCAGATTATGAGGAGGGGCTACAGAAGGTTTATTATAAAGAAAATATCGTAGCCAGAATTTACGCCTTGGCTGACTGGTTCTCACCCAGCGATATCGAAGCGCCAACGCTGGAGTGGGTGGAATTTTCCGACCGTAAGACTTACCGGTCTTTAAGCATCCGGGAGGTGCCGGAACTGATCTACAGCGAGGTCATGAGGGATGTGGATCTGGCGGTCAGCGTGGCTCATGCCGGTGGCGTAGATCCGGAGACCAGCCATTCTACAATAGAGATGCGCCGTGCTATTGTGGAATTCAACCTGCCTTTGTTCGGCTTAAAGAATGTAA
>JAETTS010000443.1 GCA_021769025.1 Enterocloster bolteae | reverse complement strand
TGGCTGTTTATTTCAGAGAATCCAGAAGGCCGGAAGAAAGATTGAAGGAAAAACGGGATAGGGTGGAGCAGGAATTGCCCCGGTTCGTAGCAACCATTGAGCAGGATCTGAAGAACAGCAGGGATGTCCTGTCCATCCTGGAGAACTTTAAAAAGAATACCAGCGATACCCTCCGGGCAGAGCTTGATATCCTGACTGCAGACATGCGTTCCGGAAGTTATGAGGCAGCGCTGACCCGGTTTGAGGCCCGTATGAATTCTCCTATGCTTTCAGATGTGGTAAGAGGACTTATCGGTGTGTTAAGGGGAGATGACAGCGCAGCTTATTTTCAGCTGTTAAGCCATGATTTCAAGCAGATGGAACTGCAGCGGCTAAAGAAAGAGGCCCAGAAGATTCCACCGAAAATACGTATCTTCTCATTTCTTATGCTGTTGTGTTTTCTCATGACATATCTGGCCATCATTGGATACGAAATCCTCAAGTCACTGGGAAACATGTTTTAAGAAAGGGGGAGAGCTGGTGGATATCATCCGAAATGAGAAGGGGGAGGGATATATCGATGTGTGTGTCCTGGTTCTGTGCGTATTCCTGATGCTGGGACTGGTCGTAAATGTGCTTCCAGTATATGTAGCCAAGAATCAGCTTGACACGTTTGCGCAGGAACTGTGCAGGGAAGCAGAGATGGCGGGCCGGATTGGGCCGGAGACAAGCAGAAGAGAGGCCGTCCTTCGGGAAAAGACAGGACTCACGCCGGAGGTGGAATGGTCGGAGGAAGGACCGTTCCAGTTGAATGAGGAGGTGGAGGTGACCCTGACCATGCAGATGGATATTGGCCTGTTTGGCGGCTTTGGTACCTATCCTGTCACCCTCCATGCCAAAGCACAGGGAAAGGGGGAAGTATACTGGAAATAGCAGGATGGAGAAAGGCGATATCAGAGCAGGAAGGTAATGGCATCCCTTTGGCCGTTGCATCTGCCCTGGTGGTGCTGTTCCTCTTTTGCGGTATATCAGAATATGCCAGGCTGAACCTCATTGCAGCGGGAGTTAGGGATGCAGTACAGGAAGCCATCCTGTCCACGGTCAATGATAACTATGATGATGTATACCATGGTGTGCGTGAAGGGTACTCCGGCGGTTATTATCCGTCCGAGGGAGGCTGGGATGAAAGCCTGGACTATGGTGACGTATATGGATTTCTGGATGACCTTCTGGGAATGGAGGATTATGGAAGTTATCATGTGAAACTAGTGGACGGAGGCCGAAAGGAAGAGTACCGGATTTCGGACCTGGATGTAACTATACAGAATGTTCCTTTAACCTCGGACAGCAGCAAACGCTTCCTGGCAGACGCCACGTTTCTGCTCCGGGTGCCGGTCCGTTTCGGCGGGAGCCGCCTGCCGGACATGCAGATCCGTATGAAAGTACAGGCAGCCTATACTCCCGTATTTTGATGGGATAGTTAAAAAAATATCTAGCGATAAGTTTGTATAATAATCATATTATATTTCCTTAAAATGGAGAATAAATCTGGACTTTAGAACGTTATTATGGTAGGTTGAAATTAGAAGCAGGGAAGAGGAGGGGATGTATATGAAATTGGATGACAAGCAGAAGAAAAGGATGATAATTGGGGGCGCTGTAATTGTATGCATGATTTTGACGCTCCTGATTGCGGGCCGGTTTAAAAGTGAGCCGCCGACAGATGTTCAGCAAACCACGCAGGCAGACCAGACTACTGTTGCTGAGCCTATAATAGAGAGTAGTGAGGCAGTCCGGGAAACGGTCAAGGTGGAGACGAAAGCAGAGACAACGGCAGCGCCTACGAAAGACCAAACCGATGAAACAGTCCAACAAATCCAGCCAGAGGTGACGAAACCTGCAAAGCCAAAGGATGAGGACAGACATGACCCGGCAAAGAAACCAAATGGAGAGACTGTGACACCAACCAATCCAGTAATTGCAGAACCACAACCAAACCCGGAAACAGAACCGCCGGTGGTTACAGAGCCACAGCCGGTAGAACAACCAACAGAGCCCCCGACCGAAGCTCCGACCGAAGCAACGGAATCTGCGTCTCAGGAAGGGAAGATATATGTGCCTGGGTTTGGCTGGATGGATGATACTGGCGAGATAGGAACCCAGGTTGATTCTGATGGAGATATAAATAAACAGGTAGGTATAATGGATTGAGAGAAATACTGTAGCAAGACAATACTAAATTGATATCATAATCAAAAGGTCGTTGGCTTCAACGGCTTTTTGTGTGAAGGAGATAAATGGCGAGATATATAAAATGCATTATTGTATTTGTATTAATCCTATTAATTTCTAGTAATGCCTATGCTATTGGCGATGGTAATATAGATAGCGGTGGTGGAGGTATGTCGCAAGGTACGAGCCAGAATAATAAGTGGTCAGTGGGAGATGAAGGGGTGAGGGTATCTGTAATACGCATTTCTGATCAGACTATTGTGGCAATGCCTATTGATTATACAAATAAGATACCTAAAGTACAAATGCATTTTGGACGGGTAAGTAAAATAGAGTATAGGACAGGAGCAAAATTAACGGCCAGCGTTGTTCCGTATCAATATGCTCAACCGGTTTCAAAGATACCCAAAATTGTTACCAGTGCCAGCGGTCATAGCAGTATTGAAGAAATAAAGCGATACTTCTGCTCTGAATATATGGTAAAGCTAATTGCTGAGAGTACAGGCATTCCATTTGAAACCTTAACAAACGGTGAATATAA
>JAETTS010000442.1 GCA_021769025.1 Enterocloster bolteae | reverse complement strand
TATATCTGCCATGACAGGTCCGGGTCCTTCCAGGAAATCTATGATGGGAAGGAGATACCGCGGGAATATCGAGTGTTTCAATATCCGCTGCAAGCCAAGGTCAAGCGCCACAACAATCAAAAAGAACGGGATAGTCCCAAAAACAAGCGCCGTTAGAGGCGCTTTTTTCATATCTGAAAATAACAGAAAGCAGGTGATCGTTTCGAGAAAAAGGCCTTCCATGCAGTCTCATTTTCTGGTGGGAAAGACAGCACAGCCATGCTCTTGCTGATGATTGAGCGTGGGATGCCTATTGATATGGTGCTGACAGCGGATACCGGCATGGAGTTCCCGGAGATGTACCGCCACTGGGATCGAGTGGAACAATACCTATACCGTGAACGCGGCCTTCATTTGACCATCTTACGCCATCCCAAGGGGTTTGAATGGCTGATGTTCGATGAACCCAAAGAAAAACCTTCCTCCATTGAACTACGCGCTCAGCTGGGTGTCCCTCCCTATGGAAATGGATGGCCTGGAATCAAGGTGCGCTGGTGTACTGGTCAAATGAAAACCCACCTTATCAGCAAAGAAGTCAATATGCTGAAAGGCCAATACTCTGCGCTCCATTATGTGGGAATTGCGGCAGACGAACCGACAAGGATCAAAAACGAGCAGTACCCGCTTGTAACATGGGGGATCACAGAAAAAGACGCACTTAATATCTGTTATGACAGGGGGTACAACTGGGACGGACTGTATGAGATATATGGCCGCTGTTCCTGCTGGTGCTGTCCATTCCAGAAAATTGGAGAGCTGCGGAATCTGCGCCGTTTTCACCCGGAGTTATGGGCGAAATTGATGGAACTGGATGAAAGGGCCATTACTCAATTCGGTTATACACCTCTGGGACAATTCCGAAAAGAATGGACCGTGGCTCAACTGGAACGGCGTTTTGCACTGGAAGAACAAGGCATACCATACAGGCCCCCAAAGAAACCTTACAGACATAAGCACGGAAGATAGCACCGGAAACGGTGCTTTTTTCATACCCATTTCAGATAGGAGTGATGATTTGAATGTTTTACTGGTGGAGCCGGGCATGGCCCCCTATGAGAAAGAAATCAACGGCTTAGAAGAAATGCAGGCCGCTGTCGGCGGGCTGATTACCGTCATTTATCCCTATGAAGAACCTGTCGGTATTGTAGCCAATGATGAAGGAATCCTGCTGAAAATGGAGTTCAACCGCAGTGTGGAGGGCGGCTATGGCGGTATTTTTGGTCCCTTCTTTGTTTGTGGTTTGGCGGAGGACAGATTTTGTTCCTTAACGCCGGAACAGATGGAACGGTACAAGGAAGAGTTCCACCATGCGGAAATCTTGCTGGGGATGCAGGGTAATGATCCTATCACAATGAAAGTGAAACCCCAGCAACGAGACGGATCGGAACGCCCCCACCCACCTAAACGCCCCAGCCGCTAAATCAGTTTCTTTTGAGAAGGAGGACTGCCATTGAACGATTATGAAGAAAAGAAACAAGCCCGAATAGACCGTTATCGAGAACGGGCGGACAAAGCCAGACAAGAGAGCCAACAGCTCTCCCAACAGTCAATCACAATGCTGGAGCATATCCCTCCCGGCCAGCCAATTCTGGTAGGACACCATTCTGAAAAAGCGCACAGAAATCTCCTGGACCGGGCTGACCGGAAAATGGGGCAAGCAGTTGCCGCGGCAGAAAAAGCGGACTATTACGAACAAAAAGCCCGAGCTGCCGAAAATAATACGGCCATTTCCTCCGATGATCCAGAGGCTCTAACCAAACTGGAAAAAAAGTTGGAAAGCCTCCAAATTGCCCAGACCCGGATGAAACAAATCAATGCCTACTACCGTAAACATGGCACTTGCCAAGGCTTCCATGGACTTACGGCTGAACAGGCGGAAAAACTGGATCAACGAGTAGAGAATGGGTATTCATGGGAGAAAAGCCCATATCCACCTTATGCGCTGTCAAACAACAATCAGGAAATCCGCCGTTTACAGGTGCGGATCAAGCAGCTCACGGAGGCCCGCGACCTGGGCTACCAGGGATGGGAATTTGAAGGCGGGAAGGTAGTAGCAAATTCCGATAACAACCGCCTTCAAATCTTCTTTGATGAAGTTCCCAATGAAGAACTACGCAAGGAATTAAAAGGACGGGGGTTTCGCTGGGCCCGGAGTGAGGGCGCATGGCAGCGACAATTAACTGATAACGCAATCTATGCTGCCAGCCGTATTCAGGCGATACGACCTTCAGATGGCTCCGACCCTCTCAAAATCCAACCCAAGCGAAAGGCCCACAATGGGCCACAACGATAGGAGGCAGTAACATGAATGAAAACCACATCCACCAGGAACGCATGAAGGAAATCGAGATTTTTGGTATCCCCGCTCTGTTTAGCAGCAACCGTATCGCCCCCGAGGATGTCTACCCCGGAATGTACCGATATGAACTGCTTTCCAGCAAGGAGGTCCCCGGCAGCCCCCGCCATCTGGCCCAGGACAGCGGGGATGATTTTATGGGAACGGTACTGACTCCCGGTCCCATCCCCATGACCCATGAGGGACAGCGGGAAATCGAGCCGGGTGACCTGTTCCTGGACATTGAGGCCGGAGAATACACTCCTGCCGAGTTCGAGGAAAAGTATCTCTCCCCGGACTACGACCCGGAGGCAGACCGCTATGGGAAATCGGATTGATGTGCTGGCGTTTTTGGCCCAGGTGGTTGAGGAAAACACC
>JAETTS010000441.1 GCA_021769025.1 Enterocloster bolteae | reverse complement strand
AGACAGACCGGGATTCATGTGCTGCCTGCAGCCGCCATATCCAAAGGGATGAAGGGCCGGGAACTGGTGGATATGGAAGGGCTGAAAGCCGCCGGGGCCGTTGGGTTTACTGACGACGGCATTCCTCTCATGGATCAGAAACTGGTGAGGCAGGCAATGGAACAGGCTGCCAGGCTCAACCTCCCTTTAAGCTTTCACGAGGAAGATCCAGGGTTTATACAGAATAATGGAATCAACCATGGAACCGTATCAGATCGTCTTGGAATCTATGGATCGCCATCCCTTGCAGAAGACAGCCTGGTGGCAAGAGATTGTATGATTGCCCTCCACACAAGAGCGTCTGTGAATATTCAACATATCAGCTCCAAGTCTGCAGTGGAACTGGTGCGTTTGGCCAAGGAGATGGGAGCCCGCGTATCTGCGGAAGTGACACCTCACCATTTTACGCTGACAGAAGAAACGGTTCTGGAACAAGGCAGCCTTGCCAAGATGAATCCGCCTCTTCGCACGGAAGCCGACAGGCAGGCACTGATAAGAGGACTTAAGGACGGCACCATTGACCTGATTGCCACGGATCATGCTCCCCATAGCCAGGAAGAAAAGGACAGGCCTCTAACAGAAGCCCCCAGCGGAATCATAGGACTGGAGACCGCGCTGGCCCTGGCCATAACGGAACTGGTGGAGCCAGGGTATTTAAGCTTGGCGCAGGTGATTGAGAAGATGAGCTTTAATCCGGCGAGGCTGTACCATTTGGAGTGTGGAAGAATGGAAACAGGGGCACCGGCGGATCTTGTAGTGTTTAACCCGAAAGAAGTATGGACTGTGGAAACGTTTCATTCCAGATCATCCAATTCACCTTTTATAGGGCGGAAGCTTACGGGAAAGGTGAAATGGACGCTCTGTGATGGTGTTGTAGTTTATGGATAGATATGATATAATAAAACCTGATACAGATTGCTAAAAAAATATCAAAAAGGAGAAGAACCATGAAAGATCAAAATTGCGCATATTGTATGCAAGGGGAATTAGTAGCAAAATTCGGATATCCGGTATGTCAGATGAAGTCAGGATATCTCTACCTGTTCAAAGAGCAGAGCAAGCCAGGCCGCGTGATTCTGGCATACAAGGATCATGTAAGCGAGATGGTTGACATCAGTGACGAAGACAGGAACGAATTCTTCGCAGAGGTTGCCCAGGTAGGAAAAGCGCTCCACAAGCTGTTTAACCCGGACAAGGTAAACTATGGCGCATATGGCGATACCGGATGCCACCTGCACATGCACATCGTTCCAAAGTATAAGGATAAAGATGAGTGGGGAAGCACCTTCCAGATGAATCCGGACAAGGTATACTTAAGCGACGAAGAGTATGAGGCGATGGCCGAGAAGCTTCGCGAGGCATTAAAATAGAGATAAACATGAGGGCTTAAAGTGTATGATCAGTGCAAACAACGTAACATTGCGTGTAGGAAAGAAAGCTTTATTTGAAGACGTAAACATTAAATTTACAGAAGGAAACTGCTATGGCCTTATCGGAGCCAACGGTGCCGGGAAATCCACTTTTTTAAAGATCCTGTCTGGACAGCTGGAGCCTACCAATGGGGATGTAGCGATCACTCCCGGGCAGCGCCTGTCATTTCTGCAGCAGGATCATTTTAAATACGACCAGTACCCGGTGTTAGATACTGTCATTATGGGTAACTTAAAGTTGTATCAGGTGATGAAAGAGAAGGATGCCATCTATATGAAGGAAGATTTTTCCGACGAGGATGGAATCAAGGCTGCAGATCTGGAAGCGGAATTTGCTGAGATGAACGGATGGGAGGCAGAATCGGATGCCGCCAACCTGTTAAATGGCCTGGGGGTTGATACGGAGTACCATTACACGATGATGAAGGATTTAAACGGTTCTTTGAAGGTGAAGGTGCTTTTGGCTCAGGCTTTATTCGGCAACCCGGATATTCTTCTTTTAGACGAGCCCACCAACCACCTGGATCTGGATGCTATTGCATGGCTGGAGGAGTTTTTGATCACGTTCGAGAATACTGTGATTGTGGTTTCCCATGACCGTTACTTCTTGAATAAAGTGTGCACCCACACGGCGGATATCGACTATGGGAAGATCCAGCTTTATGCCGGAAACTACGATTTCTGGGTGGAGTCCAGCCAGCTTATGGTAAAGCAGATGAAGGAGGCAAACCGTAAGAAGGAAGAGAAGATCAAGGAATTGCAGGAGTTTATCCAGCGGTTTTCTGCCAACGCCTCCAAATCGAAACAGGCGACTTCCAGAAAACGTGCGTTGGAAAAGATTGAGTTGGACGATATTAAGCCATCCAGCCGTAAATATCCTTATATCGATTTTCGGCCCTTCCGTGACATTGGCAATGAGGTTTTGACGGTTGAGAATTTAACCAAGACCATTGATGGTGTCAAGGTTCTGGATCATGTGTCCTTTATTTTAAACCGTGAGGACAAGGTGGCCCTGGTAGGCCCCAACGAGCAGGCGAAGACCATCTTGTTTAAAATTCTGTCAGGTGAGATGGAGCCGGATGAAGGAAATTATAAATGGGGCCTGACCACCAGCCAGGCGTATTTCCCCAAAGATAACAGCGCGGAATTCAACAATGACGAGACCATTGTGGACTGGCTGACCCAGTATTCACCGGAAAAGGATGTGACATATGTCCGGGGATTCCTGGGACGGATGCTGTTTGCCGGAGAAGACGGTGTGAAGAAGGTAAAGGTGCTGTCCTGAG
>JAETTS010000440.1 GCA_021769025.1 Enterocloster bolteae | reverse complement strand
ATGGTATTGTTTTCTCCTGGGCACGCTCGCGCTTCGGTGAACACTTGGTGAGGTCTTTTCGAACCTAGTGTGAACACATACCCGGAGGGTGACGTGAAGAGCATAGCGGTACGTAAGGCATTGCCTAAGTACCGATGGTCTTCAAGTACCCTGGAGAAAACAATACCATTCCCTCTCCGGGCTACGTTATTCCTGAGGTAAATGGTTGGCTGCTTGTATAATCCAATATAAATGACCTTATATTTCACAGGACTGCTTTTCCAATAGCGCAGATGAAACATATTCGGTGAAGCCCCACTACACGTCCGTTTGTCCATCTGCATCCTCGAAAAAACATTCTCTGTGAAATGATAAGGTATTTCAATGGAATGATGTTGGGGTCAAAAGTTTTTTGACCCCTGATGCCTACGGATTGCTCCGCATTTCATGCTCCCGCAATCCCAAAGTCATGTATTGACATGCAAGCATGTCATACATGACCCTTTGACCCTGGCATCATGGAATGATATCAGTCCATATAAATTAGAAAAGTAGAAAGGAGTTTCTATATGAAAAGACAGCTGTTCTGTGGCGGTAAAGTCGTATCCGGGGACGGTGTGGCGGCTTTGGATGTGTTGGTAGAAGGAGAAAAGATTGCTGCAGTGGGAGAGCATCTGAAGGCAGAAGATGCAGAAGTTGTTGATATATCAGGGAAATATCTGTTTCCAGGATTTATTGATGCCCATACCCATATGGATTTGGAGGTGTCAGATACAGTGACAGTGGATGGTTTTGATACAGGAACCAGGGCAGAGCTTTCCGGCGGAACCACCTGTATCATTGATTTTGCCACACAGAACAGAGGAGAGACCCTTTCCTACGCCCTGAAACACTGGCATGAAAAAGCCGATGGGAAGGCAAACTGCGACTACGGGTTTCATCTGGCAATGTCCGATTGGAATGAAGAAATCTCCAGAGAATTGGAAAAGGTGACAGCACAAGGAATCCGGTCATTTAAGCTGTACACCATTTATGACGGTATGGTGGTAGATGACAAGACCATTTATGAGATCTTTACAAAATTAAAAGAGCTGGGAGGAATCGCAGGCGTACATTGCGAGAACAAAGGGATCATAGATGCCAGGCTGGCCGAAATGCTGAAAAAAGAAGGCGGCAGAAGCCACGTTGCAGATTATCCAGGGACCCGCCCAGCTCTGGCAGAAGCAGAGGCAGTAAGCCGCATCCTGAAGATCGCCGCATGCGTGGATATCCCCGTGATTATCGTACACCTAAGCTCAAAAGAAGGATATGAAGAGATCCGGCAGGCTCGGGAAAGAGGACAGAAAGTATACGTAGAAACCTGCCCCCAATACCTGATAATGGACGAAAGCCGCTATGGACTGCCAGACAATGAAGGAAGGAACTATATGATCGCTCCACCCCTTCGGACAAAAGAAGATCAGGCCGTTCTGTGGAAAGCACTGGCAGATGGGCAGATTCAGACAGTTGCCACAGACCACTGCAGCTTTACATTGGCCCAGAAACGTGCCGGAAAAGACGACTTTTCCAAGACACCCTGCGGAATGCCCGGAGCAGAAGAACGGCCAGGACTTATGTACCATTTTGGCGTGAGCCAGGGAAAAATTACATTAGAGCAGATGTGCAGCTGCCTGGCAGAAAATCCGGCAAAACTCTATGGACTGTATCCCCAGAAAGGAGTCATTGCACCAGGAAGCGATGCAGACCTGGTAGTGTGGGATCCAGAGAAAACCTGGATCCTGTCAGCAGAGACACAGCAGTCAGCAGCAGACTATTGTCCGCTGGAAGGAACAAGCCTGAAAGGAAGAGCAGAACAAGTCTATCTCCGCGGAGAATTAGCCGCCAGAAACGGAGAGATTGTGAAAACACACACAGGACAGTACGTGACAAGCAGCCCCATTTGACCCCAACACCATGATGCCGGTCCAAGGACTATCCGAACCATTGCACAATATCAGCCTTCCAGATCCCCCAGATAACGATATACCGTTGCAGGAGAACAGGAGAGACGCTTCGCGACAAAAGAGATGCCGCCCTTCAGCTTGAAAACCCCCCTCTCCTGAAGCTTCTGGACAATATCCCGCTTTTCCTGCTGGTTCAGGCGTTCCATAGAAGTATCCAAAGAAGCAGTGACCGCATCAAAAGCCTTCTCCATCAAAGTAGAGATATCCATAGAAAGATCATCCGTAAGCGAATCCGGCTGCGTGGGGCTGCTATCCAGAGCAGCAGGGGTGAGAGAAAGATCCCCATCAAGAAAACGCTCCGGATGGACGGTGGCAAGCAGATGCCTGCACAAATCCTTGTAGCGGCTGTCATCAAAATTAATTCCTAACAGCCCAATAGGGCTGCCATCCTCATCCTTGATAAACAAGGTGCAAGCCCGCAAGATCCGGCCATCCTCCGTAGAAACAGGATAATTGTATAAAAAATCATTGGTTTTGTACGAATTGGTAGCCAGCATCTGCAAAGCAGCATTGGCAGTAGGACTTCCTACCGTCCGGTCGCTGATGTGGCTATTGGCAATAGCCACAATGCGGCTGGGCTCAGAAGTGATGTCATGAAGAACAATTTCATAGTCCGGCCCAAGAGCCTTACCCAAAAAATCCACCAAAAGCGTATATTGATGAAGAATATTCGATATCATAAACTATTCCTTTCCCTTCACATTGTATAAGAACGATTATCCCATGGAGAAAGAAAAAATGCAAGATTAGAATAAAAAATTATTACGATAAAAAATTATCAATAAAAAA
>JAETTS010000439.1 GCA_021769025.1 Enterocloster bolteae | reverse complement strand
ATCACCGCCTGGGCCTTTATGGCTTCCAATTCATACTCAGCCGGAATCTGCCTGGCCACGACTCCTATGAGATACATTTCCGCATCCAGATATCCCTTCCGCCCATCTCCTATGTAAATCTTTTTTCTTTCCCTGGTTCCATTCCCTGTCAGGCTCTCATATCCATCTTCTCCTGCCCTCTGTCCATTCCCAGGCAGGCCGCCTTTGGTTCCATTCCCATATAAGCCAGCAAATCCGCCGCTCCATGCCAATGTAATCACATAGGGAAGAAGAAATACTGCCAGAATACCTAGAAGCCTCCTCTTAAGCCGCATAAAAAGCCCCCTTTCATAAGCTGCTGTTATCAGTTTATGAAAGGGGGCCTGTTTTCATGCCCATTACCGCCCAAGCCTGCCTGCCATCAAACAAACTATATAACTGGCATTATTGCACATCAGTATGATCTGGATTATATCACAACTTCACAGTAACTTTATCCAGATGCCAGATCTCGTCTACATACTCCCGTATCGTACGGTCAGAGGAGAATTTCCCGGATCCGGCCACGTTTAAGATTGCTGCCTTTGCCCACCAGTTCTTGTCTCCATAAGCATCCCCGATCTGTTTCTCTGCCTCTGCATAGGCGCGGAAATCCTTCAGAATGAAATACATATCTGCCTTATCCATACCGTGTGAATGAAGCAGAGACTCATAAATCTCCTTGAACAGCGCCGGATTCTCACGGCAGTAGGTTCCATCTATCAGCTGGTTCAACACTCTGCGAATATCCGGGTCATTATTGAAGATATCCATAGGATAATATCCACCATTTCTCTCGAAGTTGATGACCTCATCAGCAGACATTCCAAAGATAAATGCGTACTCATCCCCTACTTCTTCTACAATCTCCACATTGGCACCATCCATGGTTCCTATGGTGATAGCGCCATTCAGCATAAACTTCATATTGCCAGTACCGGAAGCTTCTTTACTTGCAGTGGAAATCTGCTCACTGATATCCGCCGCCGCAAAGATTAACTCTGCATTGGACACCCGGTAATCCTCAATAAATACCACCTTCATCTTTCCCTGAATCTCAGGATCATTGTTCACCACATCTGCGACCGCATTGATCAGCTTGATGGTCAGTTTTGCACGGCGGTATCCGGCCGCAGCCTTGGCACCGAAAATAAAGGTTCTGGGGATCATCTCCATGTCCGGATGATCCTTCAACTGATTGTACAAATACATCACATGAAGAATATTCATCAGCTGGCGCTTATACTCATGAAGCCTCTTTACCTGGACATCAAAGATGGAATTGGGATCCACGTCAATACCATTGTGTTCCTTGATATACTTGGCCAGACGCACCTTGTTCTGGTACTTGATCTCCATAAACTCTTTCTGTGCCGTCTTATCCTCTGCAAACTTTTTCAACCCCTCAATCAGGGAAAGATCAGTCACCCATCCGTCAGTTCCCAGTTTCTTGGTCACCCAGGCAGCCAAAAGCGGGTTCCCATGAAGGAGGAAGCGCCTCTGGGTAATGCCGTTGGTCTTATTGTTAAACTTCTGAGGCATCATCTCATAGAAGTATCGAAGTTCCTGCTTCTTCAGGATCTCTGTGTGCAGTCTGGCAACACCATTGACTGAGAAACTGCCTGCAATGGCCAGATATGCCATCCGTACCTGTCCGTTGTAAAGGATAGCCATCTTGGATACCCGATTCTCATCTCCCGGATACATCCGGCGGATCTGATCCGTAAAGCGGCGGTTGATCTCCTCCACGATCTGGTAGATACGGGGAAGAAGGTTGGAGAATAAGTCAATGGGCCATTTCTCCAGGGCCTCGGCCATGATGGTGTGGTTGGTATAGGCACAGGTCTTGGTGGTCACCTCCCATGCCTCCTCCCAGGTAAGGCCTTCCTCATCCAGAAGAATACGCATCAGTTCCGGCACTGCTACCGTAGGATGGGTATCATTCAGCTGGAATACATTCTTCTCATGGAACTTGCGGATATCGCTGTGGTTCTGTTTATACCGCTCCACCGCACGCTGTACACTGGCAGAAATGAAGAAATACTGCTGTTTTAGACGCAGTTCCTTTCCGGCATAATGATTGTCATTGGGATAGAGAACTTCACAAATATTCTTGGCCAGGTTCTCCTGTTCCACAGCCTTCTGGTAATCCCCCTTATCAAAGGAATCCAGATTGAAGCTGCTAATAGGCTGGGCATCCCAGATACGCAGGGTATTTACCACATTGTTGCCGTATCCTACAATGGGAAGGTCATAGGGAACAGCCATAACAGAACGGTATCCCTCCTGTACATAGCGATCCTTTCCATCCTCCCGGATCACTCTTACATAGCCACCGAACTTCACTTCCTTGGAATACTCAGAACGGCGTACCTCAAATGGATTGCCGTCTTTCAGCCACTCATCCGGCACTTCCACCTGGTATCCCTTGTCGATCTTCTGCTTAAACATTCCATAGTGATAACGGATTCCACATCCATATACCTCATAGCCCAGAGTGGCCAAAGAATCCAAAAAGCAGGCAGCAAGACGGCCCAGTCCGCCATTTCCCAATGCTGCATCCGGCTCCTGGTCTTCCAGGTAGTTTAAGTCAAGGCCCATCTCATCCAGGGCTTCTTTCACATCCTGATAAGCGGTCAGATTAATCAAATTGTTCCCCAAAGCCCGGCCCATCAAAAATTCCATGGATAGATAATACAGTGTCTTGGCATCCTTTTTCTCAAACTCCCGGCGGCTGGCAATCCATTGATCCACGATCATGTTTT
>JAETTS010000438.1 GCA_021769025.1 Enterocloster bolteae | reverse complement strand
AAGGATTCCTTCAGGCTGGATGACTCGATTCCTCCGAAAAAAGCACGTTCCAGCAGATCTTTGCGGATCTGCCTGTCCAGCTGATCCATATCTGAATATGATTTCTGAAGTTCTCTTACCATGTTCGCAATATTCTCTTCCAGCGAGTCCTGAAGGGAATTCTCCCTGGTCTGGTATTCGCGGATGGCCTCAATGGAATTCTTGATGGGACGAAGATGCCTTTTGGACAGGAAAAATGAGACGGCCGCTCCAACCAGCAGCGCTCCCAGGATACTGGCTCCAATGGACTGAAACGCCTCTGCCTGGACGGTCTGAAAAAATCCGGTGTCAATTCCCAAAGTGATCGTCATATTTCCGGGGCCTTTCATGGTAAGCCTTGTAAATGAATCGGAGTCAAGGGCTTCCTCCTTGTAGATCCCTTTGGGGCCGTACCACATAAATGCCTGGCCGGATGTGTCCTGCACCATAGCGTAAGACCGATCCGCCACCTCTGGAAACAAAAGGCTTTTTGCCACACTCTCTGAGTCCAGGCACAATAACATGGTTACCGGAATCTTGCTGTCCCCTGCCATGGGAAAGGACAGGATCTGGATCATACAGTCTGTTTCCTGTTCTCCGCTTAAACGGTTGTCCAAAACTGTGCTGTAGTACGAAAAGCCAGAATACGGCCATGTTTCAGACAGCCAGTCTTCCTTATCTATAAACATCTCAAACTGCATATAAGAATAAAATTCTTCCCTGGAACGGAAAATATAATTGGTTGTCAAAACGTAATCGTACTTAGGAATGTATACAATCACATCTTTTAAGTATCCTGCGTTCAGGAAATGAAGCTTCAATGTTTTCTGCAGAAGGTTCATCTGATAAAACGTTTCCTGCTCTGTAGCGGACAGACAGCCATAATAGATATCTTTTAATGTATCGTCTGTATAAAATCTTCTGGCTGACTGAAACAGATAGGTTTCTGTCAAGGTATATTCACTGGCGCTTTGTTCGGCGTAGTCTAAAAGAGTCTGTGAGGCCAGCTTTTTTGATGAGTTCACCACAGAAAGGAAGACTGGTGCAAGGCAGAGCATGGTAAGGATTACGACCATGATATAAGTAAAAATAAATGAGGCAAATATCTTCTTTGTATTCATGTAATGTGTACTCCTTTCTGTTTTTAATCATAACCGCTGCAAAGATACCAGTCAAGAATGAAACTTTTTGTGCAAAGTGACCAGTGTTAAAAAGTATACTCCTGTCACTTTGGTTCAAAGGATTTCCATTTTACTTTTGTCATGACTGCGTTTAATCTTAAGGGGAGCACTTTGGTACGAAAGGAGGATTTATCATGAAGAGAGCGGCCAAACAACAGGCAGCAAGCTTTCAAAAACCCGCCATTAAGGAACAGGTAACCGGATTCCTGTTTATCCTTCCAGGCTTTGTAGGTTTCATCGCTTTTATCCTAATACCAGTAGCCATGTCATTGGGATTAAGCTTCACTGAATGGAATTTCTTAAAAGGCTGGGACGGCATCCATTTTAACGGGCTTAACAATTATATGAAACTGTTTTCTGATTCCTGGTTCACTAGGTCATTGGTGAATAATCTTCTTTACACAGGGGTGACCATCCCGGTTCTTCTCATTCTGGGGCTGATCACAGCTGAGATTATCAACCATCATTGTTATATGGGGAATCTGATTCGGGTACTGATCTTCATTCCCTATATCGCAAGCATCGTAGCTGTCTGTACGGTGTGGCAGGTGATGCTGCAGCCCAGCTATGGTCCGGTAAACCAGTTTCTGATGTCTTTAGGCATTGAGAACCCTCCACGGTGGCTGGTAGACCAGAAATGGGCTATCTGGGCCATTATCTTCATCAATATCTGGACGCAGCTGGGATATTATGTAGCGGTCTATATGTCTGGCCTGCGCAACGTATCAAGAGACCTGTATGAGGCAGCCCAGATAGACGGTGCCGGCGGCATCCAGCAGTTTTGGTATATCACCATCCCTATGGTAAAGCCTACCACATTTTTTTTGGCTACCATGGGAATCATAAGCTCTTTCAAGGTATTTGACGTGGTAAGCGTCCTTACCCAGGGCGGTCCGGGAAACTCCACCTCGGTCATGGCGTACTACATTTATAAGACTGCCTTCCAGGAATTTAAGATGGGATATGCATGTGCTCTTGCATGGGCCCTTTTCATCATTATCTTTCTTGTAACCGTGTTCCAGTGGAAGTTCCAGTCAAGCTTCTCCAATGAGTAAAGGAGGGTATCATGAAACGCAACGGCAAAAAAATGTATCTACATAAAATGGTACTGACCATAGTATTGCTCTTTGTAGGGTTTACTATGCTGACTCCTCTTCTCTGGATGATCTCCACTTCATTTAAGACAGAGACAGAGGTATTTGAATTCCCCATCCGCTGGATACCCAAACGCAGCGTGGGATGGGCTAATTATAGAGAAGTCTGGGGAGAGACCTACCGTTTTGGCATGTATTACTTAAACAGCGTCAAGGTAACCATCTTTTCCACCATCCTTCAGATTCTTATCTCTGCACTGGGCGCATATGGATTCACCAAGATACGCTGGAAGGGAAGAGATTCTGTATTTCTGCTTTACCTGGCTACTATGATGATTCCACCCCAGGTGATGATTATCAGCCGCTTTGTGGTCATGCGGGAGTTAAAGCTTTATAATACCCTTCACGGAATCATCATCATGACCATGTTCAGCACATACGGTGTATTTCTTTTAAGACAAGCTATGATGGGAATCCCGGATTCCCTGTGT
>JAETTS010000437.1 GCA_021769025.1 Enterocloster bolteae | reverse complement strand
TGAGTTGGGGGCTTGTTTTTGACCAAAGCTTAATTGGACGCGGTATCCGGGTCGGTGTCATCCCCCCAGAGCATGTTCTTGCGCAGCTCGGCGCCCACGGTCTCCATCTGGTGCTTGGCCAGCTGGGCCCGCTTGGCGTTGAAGAAGGTGCGGCCGTTCTTGTTCTCGGCAATCCAGTATGTAAAATGCGGCTCGAAAAAATATAGAGGAGCGAATCATTTATTATTGACAAACAGATTCTTTTGAAGTATAATAAATTCATAAGATAAATAGATTCCATTTCACCGGGGGCGCGAAAGGAGAAGCCAATGGGCAGATAAGCCGGCCAGTATACCTTGGCCATCCGCAACAACGAGGACTATGCCGTTACCGTGACGGGGACAGTAAGATATTGAATTTTTTGAACGAATTAGATTCACGGAACTATATGGTTCATGTATAATGAAAGGAGAAAAATGACAAAGAAAATTGCTGTTGTAGTTAGTGATGTCACTTATCCTTTCTGCAAACTCAGTTTTTGCTATCAGTGCAGTGTATACCAGTACAGAGACAAAACTGATCGAAACTGCTGAGCATACATTCCAATCCAGACTTGATCAGGCCATGATCTCCATTGAGGAACAGTTAGAAGCTCAAGACGCACTGGATCGCGCAGATATTTATGAAGCAATCCTTACCCCTATGATTAAACATCAGACGTATGCTGAATATGGGATTAGTTCCTTGGAGGCAGATGATCGTTTCTATGCACCTAATGGAGGTACTGTATCATATTTACAGCCCAGGTACACTGGTATGGTGCCAGTACCGATAATTGTAACCTGTTTAACCCCTAGTCAATCTGCGGCAACGATCAGCGGACTATCTACTGGTGCAGAAAATCCTTTCTTTATACTATCAAGCATATTACTAACCACATTAGGTTACATCCCTAAATTTAGGGAACCGCTGATTAAAGGCCCGTCAAACGCAATATGCAATCGAAATTGGGGGTAAAAATCCAAGTATAGGCCCGTATTGAGGGTAAAACACTCATTCTCCCTCTCTTATCCGATCTAAAGGGCGCAGGAACCCCAAGCGGGGCGTAATGAACCGCCCGCCCTGGCAAGCATATACAGGTTTGCACTGGCAAAGAGCACGTGTAATCGGTTGAGATTTTTTTGCAGTCCGCGGTAAACTGCCTTTCGGAAACCGAAAATATTCTTCACAATTCGGTAGGGATGCTCCACCTTACAGCGTACAGCGGATTTGCGGTTTTCAATGTATCGCTCCCAGTCAATGGCGTTGTCGGAAACCTTGGGCAGCCGACCTGGACGGCGGTTGATTCGGTATTCGATGGTGGAAAGCTGAGGGTCATGTTTGACTTCATCCCGTTTTTCCAGCCCCAGGTATGCGCTGTCCCCATAGACGACCTCGTCATCCTCCCGCAGTAGCTTCGCCGCTACGGTGACATCATGGACATTGGCGGACGTAGCTTCCACCGTATGGACAAACCCGCTGCCCGCATCCACCCCGGTATGGCATTTCATACCGAAATGCCACTGATTTCCCTTTTTTGTCTGGTGCATTTCGGGGTCTCGCTTCTTTTCCGCGTTCTTGGTGGAGCTGGGCGCGCTAATCAGCGTGGCGTCCACAATGCTGCCGCCCCGCATCATCCGCCCAGCCCGCTCCAGGCAGTGGTTAATGGCATCAAAAAACAATTTCCCAATCCCGTGTTCCTCTAGCAGATGCCGAAAATGCAGCAGCGTGGTGGCGTCCGGGACGTCCTGTTCAAAAAAGTTGATCCCCATGAATTTCCGCATGGCATAGCTGTCGTAAATGGCATCCTCCACGCCCTCATCTGACAGGTTGAACCAGCATTGCAGCAAATACATCCGCAGCATGATTTCAATCTCAATTGGTGGACGGCCACGCTCTCCTGTTGGATAGTACGGCCTGATAATTCCTACCCATTCGTCCCATGGGATGATCTCGTCCATAATCTCCAGAAATTCTTCCCGTTTCGTTTTCTTTTTCCGGCAGCTGTACTCCATATCGCTGAAACTTTCCTGTTTCATTTCTTCTGCCCCCTTCCCTTCTATTTTACCATACTTTCCGGGCGGGGGGGATTAAATCAGTGGTTCCTTAGAAATAATTTTACGTATCCAGTATCAGAGGGACGTCAGTCACCATTTTGCAGGTAATTCATAACCTGTTCCCGGTCCATTCCAGCAATTCCCAATTCTTCCATCGTGCGTGCTTCCTGATAAAAATTGCGGCCCGAAACAGCGCAGAGTACGTCGGCCAGTGCAGTATGGACTGTGTGGGGAAAACCTAACTGCTCCAAGAATGCGGCGCAGGGAATCAGACCATAGGGAACATCCTCTGTGACATAGCGGTAATCCATGGTTTTTGGCATGGGGCTGTAGGCGAAGTGGGGCAGTGAGTGTTGGAGTTCCGATACGGTGTCCCCTACCGCTCCCTGGTGCCCATACCAATCCTTGATAATTTGTACCAATGAGATCACGTTCATCCCATCCAATACGTTTAGGGACTGACGTTCTGCGTTCAGAGCATCCAGAAGATTATCCAGAGAGGGAGCGGTGACACACTCCCGGTAGAACAGCCGATCCTCCTGATTGTCGATACAGGCAGCGTTGAGAAGCATTAAAGAGGTGTGCAGCGTTGTATTGATGTTACACAGACCGGTCTCAATCACGTTGTTGTAATGGGTAATGTAAGGATACAAGGTCTGCAGCCGCTGATAAGCCGGCTCGCTTCCCAGGCTGGGGAACAGGGCCACCCCCAGACCGTGTTTGT
>JAETTS010000436.1 GCA_021769025.1 Enterocloster bolteae | reverse complement strand
GTGCTTCCGCAATCCTCAAAAACATTCAAAATTCGCCCTAATCGGGCTACTTTTTCATGTTTTTGGCGGGTCCCAAGGCCCAAAATCCTCTTGCAAGCTTGCTTGCATCGGATTTTTGACCTTTTGACCCTGGTATCATGTTATTCAGTTAAGATCTTACAGTTTGAGATGTTATAAAGTGTCCGCCTGGGAAGAGGCTTGTGTTGTTTTCTCCCGGGCACGCTCGCGCTACGTGAAGAGCATAGCGGTACGTAAGGCGCTAAAAGACAGCGCCTAAGTACCGATGGTCTTCAAGTACCCTGGAGAAAACAACACAAGTCTCTCCCCAGGCTATGTTATCTTGGAAGACTACATGTTATCTAAATGACATTGAGGTGTGAAAAGCAACAGGAAGCGTACAGCAAAAAGCAGGAGGTTTTTATGAAAATATCAGTAATCGGAGGCGGAGGCGTCCGCTCTATGTTCTTGGCAAAAAGCCTGGCTCAGAGCAGTGAGGAGCTGGGGTTTGATGAAGTTGTATTTATGGACAATGATGAGAAGAAGCTGAATATCTATGGAAAGATGGCGGCTGAAGTGGTCAGGCGGCTGAAGCCGGATCTGAAGTTTTCTCTGACTACAGACCCGGTGGAGGCAGTAAAAGATGCAGATTATATCATCACCACCATACGTGTCGGCCAGGATGATATGCGAATCAAGGATGAGAGGACGGCACTGGCCAAAGGGCTTTTAGGCCAGGAGACCACTGGCGCCGCAGGCTTTTCCTTTGCCATGCGTTCAGTTCCTGCCCTTGCAAGGTATTGTGAGCTGGCAAAACAGTATGGATCGAAACATGTAAAGATCTTTAATTTTACCAATCCGGCAGGGGTGGTGTCTCAGACCTTAAGGGATATGGGATATGATTTTACGTTTGGAATCTGTGACGCGCCCAGCAGCCTTCTCCATTCCTTTGCCAAGATGTACGGCGTGCCTCAGGATGCGGTCACCGGAGACTGCTACGGACTGAACCACCTGTCCTTCTTCCAGAGTGTCCGGCTAAACGGACGGGAGATCATGGGAGAACTTTTGAAGGATGAGCGGCTCTACACAGACACGGACATGAGGTTCTTCAAAAAGGATCTGGTGGAGCACATGGGCTGTATCCTCAATGAGTACCTGTATTATTTCTATTACAGAGAGCAAGCGATAAACAATATTTTGGACGCGGATATCACCCGGGGCGAGGTGATACGGGATGTAAACCAGCATATGACTGGTGAGCTGGCCAAGATGGACATTGAACAGGACTTTGAAAGCTGTCTTCAGATTTTTGATTCCTGGTATGGGAAACGGGAGAATGCGTATATGGCTAATGAGACCAAGATCTCAAGAGCCAAGGCACCTTACCATTTTGATATGTATGCAGAAGAAGCCGGCGGTTATGCGGGGGTAGCTTTAAACTATATCCGGGCAGAACTTAGCGGACAGGCCAGGGAGATGATTCTGTGCGTGCCTAACAAGGGCGCTATCCCAGGGCTTTTGGATACAGATGTGGTAGAGGTTACCTGCACCATCAAAGACGGTACCTATATCCCTCACAAGATTGCAGCACCAGATCCGATGCCCATGGAACTGATCCGACAGGTAAAGGCCTATGAGCGTCTGGCCTCAGAGGCATTGAGAGAGAAGAGCATTTCCAAAGCAATCGACTGTCTGATGGTTCACCCGCTGGTGAACTCCTATTCCCTTGCCAAAGAACTGGTGGAAGAATATGTGAAGTCAAATCATGAATATACGGAAGGATGGAGCTAAATGGAATTCGCAGGAGGCATCGGATTCGCCAATATTGATTTGATTTATTCCGGACTGAAAAATCTGCCAGGGAAGGGAGAGGAAGTCTATGCCCAGAAGTTCGGGATGTATCTGGGTGGAGGCATCCCTGCCACGATGATCAATACAGCAAGGCTTGGAATTCCTTCCCGGGTTCTCACCTTTATCGGGCAGGATTACTTTTCCAATTTTGTGAGACAGGAATTTGCCAGATATCCGGTGGAGATGATTGACCTCTATGAGGGCGACGGGATGCCGGTGACGTTGTCTTCCACCATGGTCTGTGATAATGACAGGACATTTCTGTCGTTTCGGGATAAGGTGGATATCACGCCGGAGATTCGGAAAAAGGCGCTTTGTTACCTTCGGGGAGCCAGGGTGGTTGATATGCATGAGGGCTTTATGGATGTATACAGGACACTGAAAGCGGAGGGAACCATCCATATATTTGATACCGGGTGGGAGGAGGATCTTTCCATCGACAAATACAGGGAGTATCTGGAGTTGGCGGACTATTATGTGCCCAATCAGAAGGAAGCCCTTAAGATTACCGGCGAGAGTACAGTGGAGGGAGCTGCGGAATGTCTCTCTCAGTTTTTCCCTGATGTGATCATCAAGCTGGATAAGGATGGATGCCTGCTTAAGAACCGTTCAGGGATCCAGATCATCCGCCCTCTGGAAGGTGTGGTGGCAGTGGATGCCACCGGAGCTGGAGATGCATTTTTAAGTGGATTTATCTACGGGATTTATAAGGGATACCCAGTGGAGGAGTGTCTTCGGTTTGGCAATATTACCGGCGGGTATTGCGTCCAGGGAGTAGGGTGTCTTACAAAATACGTGGAAGAGAACGAGTTGCTTTGCCTGGCTGAAAGTTTGAGAGGCAGAAGGATGGTGGTCTGACAGCTTGGTTGGAGGTTGGTTTGATGCTACGGATTTCTCTAAGTAGGCGATAGATGATGGGTGAAAAGCAGGTTGGAGGACCAACAGATAGTAAA
>JAETTS010000435.1 GCA_021769025.1 Enterocloster bolteae | reverse complement strand
TCCTTCTCAAACCATCTGCATGCCTCCACACAATCCGCCACTGTACTCCCGCCTTCCTGATAATCGCATCCTCCAAAGCGTATAGCAACCGGATAGGCAGCCCCTACCGTTTCCTTTATAGCCCGAATTACCTCTATATGGAACCGGACACGGTTTTCTATGGTGTCATTTCCATACTCATCCTTTCTTTTATTGGTTAGGGGAGAGTAAAACTGGTTCAGCAGATATCCATGAGCGGAATGGATCTCCACACCATCAAAGCCTGCCTCTTTCGCCCTTCTGGCTGCCTGAGCGAAATCATCCGTAATCTTCCTTATTTCTGCTTTTGTCAGTTCATGGGGAACGGAAAGGGAACGTTTCCCAGAGTTGGGATGGATTACCTGGCTTGGTCCAACTGGTTCACAACCAGTCACTTCCGCTTCCGCCCGGCTTCCTGCATGGCTGATTTGGACCATAAACTTTACATCGGTTTCATGGATCTTGCCGGTCAGGGTTTTCAGCTGTTCCAATACCCCATCAGACGCTATGGACAATTGATTACTTCCCGCCATTCCCTCCGTACTGATATAGCTGTGTTCCATAATGATGATTCCGATCCGGCTGTATAAAGCCCGCTCTCTGTAATAATCACACAATTCCTGGCTTACAAGCCCTCCAGGGGCGCTTTTACCTGTAGCCATTGGCGGCATCACCAGGCGGTTCTTTACTTTCATCTGATTAATGGCGATAGGCTGATTGATCTTTTCCATACGCTTCTTCCCCCTTTCATACCGCTGTCTGGTTATGTACATCCGCCCGGCCGATCATAATGTTTAAGATCTCGATATCCGTAGCTTTCATCCCTACCCGGCCCACATACCCCACACTCTTTATGGTATCCTCCACATTGTCCTGTACGATCCCCTCACCGGACTGGAATACGTGATGTTCCATAGCCATATGGTGGGCCAGAATTGCTGCGTCAACGGAAGAAGCAATCTTGGCTGCACAGGAAGACTTGGCCCCGTCGCACACAATACCGCCTACATTGGCTATAGTATTTACAATGGTAAGGCCTACCTCTTCCCTGGTTCCGCCTGCCAGATAGGTGATCCCGGCACCAGCGCCGCAGGCCGCACTTACGGCACCGCAATAAGCGGAGAGACTTCCAATATACTTCTTCTGGTGGATGGCAGTCAAATTGCTGACCACCAGGGCACGATAAAGCTTCTCCTTGGAAGCCTTCATTTCCCCGGCATACTCGATCACAGGGAGAGACACGGTCATCCCCTGGTTTCCGCTTCCGGAGTTGATGACCACCGGCAGGGAACATCCGCTCATTCTGGCATCCGAGCCGGCTGCTGCCTTCGCCCTGGCGCGGACTTTAACATTGTCCCCGTACGCCTCCAAAAGGGTGCGCCCCACCTGGGCTCCGTAAGAATGTTTCACTCCTTCCTCTGAGATGGCAGTGTTGTACTGTATCTGGCGTTTTAGCACCTCTTCCACATCCTTTAAATCCACCGTATCTGCAAATTCCAGGATATCGTTGACATTCAGAAGGGACTTGTCAACCTCCTCTCCTTTTCCCTCCAATCCTTTTTCAAAAAGAATCTGGCCATCTTTCACGATTTTTGTGTTGTAGGTGTGGCGGTTGATGATTGTGACCTGGGCATAATGCTCTCCCTTTTTAACCTCAGCCACAATGTAAAGATTTTCCACCCCTTCCTGCAGGGAACAGGTACAGTATTTTCCGGCGAGCAGTTCTTTCGCCTTCCGGATATCTTCCTGTGTGATCCCCTCCAACACCTCCAACTCTCTGGATGCATCTCCGCCTACCACTCCCAGAATGGCAGCCGCGTCAATGCCCCGCATACCGCCAGAATTAGGAACAGTCACACCCTTTACGTTTTTTATGATATTGCCGCTGCAGCACATATTGACCCCATCCGGGAATTCTCCCAGCACTTCTCTGGCCTTGGCTGCCGCATAAGCGATGGCAATGGGTTCCGTGCAGCCTAGGGCCGGTACTAACTCGCACTTCAGGATATTAACATAATTATCATAGTTTTTCTGGTCCACCATACTCCTCCTCACCAGCTTTTTGCCAGTCTCAATTTATTCCCTGTAGCTCACAAATGCAAATTTTGAAGAGTCCGGGGACCAGCTGTTGACATTGATGGAGCCCTGTCCTCCAAAGATCTTCAGAAGGGTTTCCGGCTTTCCTCCTTCTGCCGGAATCATGCGGATCTCCACATTCTTATCTGGAAGATGCTGGCCCGGTTCCAAATCTCCTTTGCGGTAAGCCAGATACACCACCTTTGACAGATCCGGGGAAATATGGGGGAACCATGCATTCCAATCCTCATCAAACGTCATCTGGGTCTGTTCACTTCCGTCTGCATTCATTTTCCAGGCCTGCATAAGGCCTGTCCTCACAGAATTAAACCATATGGTCTTACCGTCCGAAGAATACTCTGGTCCGTCATTCAACCCCGGGGCATCCGTCAGCCTGGTTTCCTCTCCTCCTGCAACCGGACAGGTATACACATCCCACTCCATAGAATCCCCTATCTGCCGTCCGGCACAATAAGCCAACGTCTTACCGTCCGGTGACCAGCCATGAAGATAACTCCAGGGAATAGAAACCACTTCCTCTTCCTTTCCGCTTTCGAAGTCCACCCTATAGATTTTGCTTACCACGCTGCCGTCCACATTGCCGCTGACTGCGATCCCACTGCCGTCCGGTGCCAACACATGGTCATTGTTGCATGCCGTTACCGCCCCTGTATCAACCGTAGTAATCTGGCCATCCTCCAGGTCATATC
>JAETTS010000434.1 GCA_021769025.1 Enterocloster bolteae | reverse complement strand
AGAGGTTCTGCAGATTCGCGGCTTCGCGGGGAAGCCGGTGATCGCAAGGAGCAACCGGAATTTTGAAAATTATTATATTAATGGACGGTATGTGCGCAGCGGGTTGGTGGCAAAGGCCATCGAGGAGGCGTATAAGCCGTATATGATGCAGCATAAGTATCCCTTTGTCCTTCTGCATCTTGACGTGGAGCCGGAGTATCTGGATGTCAATGTTCATCCCACGAAGATGGAACTGCGATTTCGGGATGAGGAACGGATCTTTCATATGATTTATCAGGCGGTAAGCCAGGCTCTTAGCAGCAGGGAACTGATTCCCCAGGTTAGCCTGGGAGGAAAAGGACAGGGAGAAAAAGGGAAGGAAGAGGAGAAACGGACTCCCCATCCGGAACCGTTCGAGGTGAGGCGGAGACAGGAGTTTGAGAGAAAAAAACCATATGGGAATGGTTCAGGCCATGCCAGTGAATACAAAATCAGTCCGGTTTATGGGATGATTGCAGAAAACGGGGCTTCCTGGAAAGATGGAGGCTCATCGGGCGAGAGATCTGGAAAAGGAGGGCAAGAAAGCCAGGATAAGAGACAAGGGGCATGGCAGAGAAACCAAAAGACCACGGGAACTGAAGGGCAGGAAGGCCTGGGGGCCGGGAAGGCAGCAAGCCATGAAGGCCAGGAGGCCGGGAAGGCCGCAAGCCAGGAGGATCTGGGGGCTGGGAAGGCCGCAAGCCAAGAGAACCTGGGGAGCGGGAAGGTTGGAAGTCAATGGGATTCAGGAATGGCGGGCCAAAATCGCCAGGAGGCGAAAGAAAAGGCGGGTCAGGAACGCCAGCTTTCAGGGTCTGTAGGCCAGGAAGGTAAGGCGGCCGCTGGGGCGGTACAGGTAAGCCAGGAGGCTCAACAAGAGGCAAGACAAGGGGGAAGACAGGAGGAGCCGGCCAGGCAGCTGGATTTATTTGAGGCAAAGTTGCTGGAGCCAAAGAGCCGTCTGCGCCACAAGCTGATCGGGCAATTGTTTGACACTTACTGGCTGGTGGAGTTTGATGAGCAGTTGTACATTATTGATCAGCATGCTGCCCATGAGAAGGTTTTATATGAGAAGACCATGAAATCGTTAAAGACCAGAGAGTATACCTCTCAGCTGGTAAGTCCTCCGATTATTTTGAATCTGGGCAGTGAGGAGCAGATTTTGCTGGAAAAGTATAAGAGATATTTTATGGATATGGGGTTTGAGATCGAGCCTTTTGGAGGCAGAGAGTACGCCATACGCGCTGTGCCGCACAATCTTTTTTCCATAGCAAAGAAAGAGCTTCTCATGGAGATGCTGGATGGCCTGTCTGATGATATCTTAAAAGGAAGCCCGGACATCATCTATGAAAAGGTAGCCAGCATGTCATGCAAGGCGGCGGTAAAAGGGAATCACAGAATGTCTCCTGCAGAGGCGGATCATCTGATCGACCAGCTGCTGGAACTGGACAATCCTTACGCCTGTCCCCATGGCCGCCCTACGATTATAGCCATGAGTAAATATGAGCTGGAGAAGAAGTTTAAGAGGATTGTGTGATGTGTATTTGCCAAAAACAGCATTTGGGAACAGGAAGAGGAGGAAAACAAAAGATGAGTTTTGATGAGATGCAGAACATGCAGAAGGAGCTTCACCAGAAGTATCTTGAGAAATGGGAACCGCTTTCACCGAAGCTTGGCCGCGAGCTGTTATTGTGGATGATCGGGGAGGCCGGCGAAGTGGCGGATATCATCAAGAAACGGGGAGATGCCCTTATTTTGGAAGATGAAACGACCCGTCACGATTTTGTAGAAGAGATGTGTGATGTTTTGATGTATTTTAATGATGTGATGCTTTGCTATGGTGTCACTCCAGAAGAACTGGCCGAAACTTACCAAAAAAAACATGACAAAAATATGAGCCGGTGGTAGGAAAAAGCCAGGGCATATCCTAAAGCAAGAGGGAAGGGGAGCAGCATTTGGATATCATCAAAGTTGAGAATTTGAAAAAAGATTTTGTGTATTACCAGAAAGAAAGAGGAATGATAGGCACGGTTCGAAACATGTTCCATCGGGAGAAATTGATAAAATCGGCTGTCAATGATGTCTCTTTTTCCATTGAAAAGGGAGAGATACGGGGGCTTTTGGGACCCAATGGAGCCGGAAAGACAACAACATTAAAGATCTTGGCCGGTATCCTGTACCCTACCTCCGGAAATGTATCCGTAGACGGTTATATTCCATGGGAACGGAAAAATCAGTTTAAGAGGCGGTTCGCCATTGTCATGGGGCAGAAAAATCAGCTGTGGTGGGATCTTCCCGCCAGCGATTCCTTCTATTTGAATAAATGCATCTATGATGTAGACGATAAGGAGTATGACAGAACCCTGTCCCAACTGACAGAACTTCTGGATGTAAGAGAACAGCTGAAGGTGCAGGTAAGAAGACTATCTCTTGGAGAACGAATGAAGATGGAGATCATTGCGTCTCTCATACATAAGCCGGACATTCTGTTTTTGGATGAGCCTACCATAGGTTTGGACATTCTTTCACAGAGAAAGATCCGGGAGTTTTTGAAGTATTATAATGAACAGACCAAGACCACAGTAATTCTGACTAGCCATTATATGCAGGACATCGAAGAATTGTGCAAAGAGGTGGTCATAATAAACACAGGAAAGGTTGTCTTTGACGGAGCGCTTTCGGATGTTAACCAGGTGATTGGAAATAAAAAGCTGATCTCCATAAAGCTTTCTGCAAAGGTTTTGGAAGAGGAACTTTCCGCATATGGAACGATTCGGGAGCATTCGGATTAC
>JAETTS010000433.1 GCA_021769025.1 Enterocloster bolteae | reverse complement strand
CTTTGGATAATCCCGGATATAAAACAGGGTAGTGATAATAATACTTCCCAATATGATCAGGCCGCCCATGGTAGGCGTCCCTGCTTTTTTCAGATGAGCCTGGGGCCCTTCCTGCCGCACCTGCTGCCCAAACTTCAGCTTGTGGAGAAGGGGGATGACCACAGGGCACAGAACCGCGCTTATTGCAAAAGAAATAATAATTGCCAGTATGGTTTCATTAATCATCATGCACCTCAAATTCTTATGTATATAGTTTACTTTTCCCACAAACTACTTATGCATCTTTTTCGGAAGAAATGTCCTCTTCTTCAATTCCCAGATATGGAAGAATGTTCTGAAAAAGATCTCCTATAACCGGAGCTGCAATGGTTCCTCCATAATAGATGCCTGCCGGTTCATCAATGGTTATCAAAGCAATCACTTGTGGGTCATCTGCCGGCGCAAATCCCAAAAAACTGGAAATATATTTTTTTAGGCTTCTGGGAAGCTTTTCTGAGGTAGCGGTCTTGCCTCCGATGCGGTAGCCGGAAAGAGCCGCCTTCTTCCCGCCGCCCTCCGCCACCACCTGCTCTAAAATATAACGCATGGTCTCGCTGGTTTCCTCAGACACCACGCCATCCCTTACAGGATAAGAAAACTGATGGACATGTTCCCCGTCTGCACTGACCGCCTTAAGGCCAAAATGAGGGGTGATCCGGTTCCCTCCGTTGATCAGGGAGGATGCTGTGGTAATCAGCTGTAAGGGCGTGATCTGAAAGGACTGCCCAAAGGATACGGTGGCCAACTCTACCGGCCCCATATTTTCCTTTTTGTGCATAATGGTGGCTGCCTCTCCCGGCAGATCCACCCCGGTCTTTCCCTTAAGGCCAAACTGAACAAAATAGTGGTAATATTGCTCTACTCCCAGCCTCTGCCCCACGTCGATAAACACTGGATTACAGGAGTTCATGGCCCCCTGCAAAAAAGTCTCCGCCCCGTGGCCGCCTACCTTATGGCATCGTATTTTCCGGTCGTCTACAATCCGGAAGCCTGGACAGGAAAACCGGTCGTCTAACCCAACCACTCCTGCCTCCAGCCCGGCTGCAGCCGTAATGATCTTAAAGGTGGAGCCTGGCTCATAGGTATCATTGATGGCCGGATTCCTCCACATCTGATTTAACAGATCCTGCTTGGAGATTTGGGTGTTCTCCGACGGCTCTGTATTCAGTTCAAAGGGCTCATTCAGGTTAAATTCCGGCACATTTACCATGGCCAGAATCTCACCGTTTCTGGGATCCATGACAATGACGGAAACCTTTTTCGCCTGTTTCTCCTCCATGACTTTCAAAGCCGCCTGTTGGGCATAGGTCTGTATATTGACATCCAGGCTGATGGTTAAGTCTGCTCCTGCCACTGGTTCTATCCTGTCCTCAAATGCATTGTCAATCTCCACTCCCGCTGCATCTGCCAGCGTCAAAATCATTCCATTGCTTCCCTTTAGATACTCCTCATACTTCACTTCCAACCCGATGATGCCCTGATTGTCCCCTCCTGTAAACCCAAGCACTTTGGAGGCCAGGCTGTCATAGGGATAATATCGTTTGTAATCTTCATCTACCTTTACTCCTGCCAGCTTCCGGCTGCGGATTTTATCTCCCAGCGCTTTGTCCACATTGGTCCTCACAATCTCCCGGGAACTGTACTTTTCTACCTTCTTTCGCACATCCTCTCTGGGAATTCCCAGTTCTTCAGACAGAACCTCTGTCACGGTGTCTGGGTCTTCAATCTGATTGTGTATCACGGATATGGTACAGACCGTGCGGTTGGTGGCAATTACCACTCCGTTGCGGTCCAGTATCCTTCCTCTGGCTGCCTTTATGGTCCGCTCCCTCTGATGAAGGTCCTCGGCCATCTGGCTATAATGCTGGGAACGGTACAGCATGAGATAAAACAACCTTCCCGTCATAACCGCCATACATACGAAGCAGCAAAAGAAAAACACCAGTATCCGTCCTCTGTGATACGTCTGATTTCGGTTCATATCCGTCCCAATACCGATTATTATTATAGTATATGACCGACCATTCCCGAAATATGTGTGACGGTCACCCACTGCTTTTATGCAGGCTGGCTTCCTTCTCCGGCTCCGCTGCTTTCCTCAGGCTGGCTTCCTTCACTGTTCCCCAATGGCTGGTCGCCTCCTCCTTCCGAAACCTGGCCACCCTCTCCCAATATGTCCATGTAGGTCATGGAGCCATCTTCCCCGGTCTCCATGGGGATATACTCATCGGTCTCGTAGGGCGGTTTCTCTGGTGCCGTCGTCTCCCCTTCCCCTGGCAGATCTCCCTCTGATTCCCCGGTATTGTCCGTAAGCCCCTCCTCCTGGGGAAGCTGGCTTTGAAGCTGCTCATCAACCGGCACATCCAGGGTTGGGAAAATATTTAAATAAGGAAGGATATCCCCCATAATCTGGGAAAAAACAGTGCTTGCAAAGGAACTGTGAGCCTGATCCTCCACATCCGGCTCATCGATGGCCACATAGACCAACACCTGGGGTTCCTCCGCCGGTGCAAAACCGCAGAAAGACACCACATACTTTTTATTTCCACGAGGCTGTTTCTCAGCTGTTCCTGTCTTTCCCCCCACCTCATATCCAGGCACCTTGGCTGCCGCTCCGGTTCCTTCGCTTACCGTGCGCACCAGGGCCCTTCGGATTGTATCGCTGGTGGCATAGGATACGGTCTCCCTCACCAGCACTCCGTCATTTTTCTTGATGATGGAACCATTATCATTCAATACCTGCATCACCACATGAGGTTCATAGTAGGAACCTCCAT
>JAETTS010000432.1 GCA_021769025.1 Enterocloster bolteae | reverse complement strand
GGGCCCAGAGAAAGAAGAACTGGATTCAGAATCTTTGTGTCCTGATATTGGATTTCACCATGGAAGCCAGCTATCTGCTGGCCTTTTTCTGGTGTGGAATACAGATTATGTCAGGAAACATGAGTTATGGAACTCTTACGGCAGTGTTAAGGCTGGTGGGGCAGATTCAGGGGCCTTTAGCTGACATTGGCGGAATGTTTCCCCGTTTTGCCTCAGCGGAAGCCAGTGCAGAACGTCTCATGGAACTTTCAGGAGGCGACCAGGCGGAGAAGACTGGGAAGAATCCGTTGCTGGCAGAGGAACTGTATGACAGGATGAAAGATATCCGATTTAAGAAGGTTTCCTTCTGCTATGAGAAGGAGCAGCCAGTGCTTAAGAATGAGAGTTTTTCCATTCCCAAAGGGGAATTTACTGCGATTATTGGAGACAGCGGAATCGGGAAAAGTACGATTATGAAGCTGATGATGTCAATCTATCAGCCTGTTTCCGGCCAGATTTTTTTGCATACCCAGGATGGGGACATCTTAGCCTCCCAGATTCCCAAGGGGTTGTTTGCCTATGTGCCTCAGGGCAATCTGCTGATGAGCGGGCCCATCTGGCAGGTGGTAGGGTTTGCCGATCCGGTGGAGAAGATTTCCATGGAACGGGTGAAGGAGGCATGTAAGGCAGCCTGTGCTCAGGAATTTATCGAGAAGCTGCCGAAACAGTATGAGACGGAACTTGGCGAGCATGGGGCAGGGCTTTCGGAAGGACAGATGCAGAGGCTTGCGGTGGCGAGGGCGGTGTACAGCGGCTATCCGATTTTACTTTTGGATGAGGCCACTTCCGCTTTGGACGGGGAAACGGAGAGATGTCTTATGGAAAAGCTGCGGGGGCTGGCCGGACGTACAGTGGTGATCGTGACCCACAGAACGAATACCTGGGAGGTATGTGACCATCTGCTTACTTTTCCGTCTGGGGAACCGTAGGATCACAAAAAAGGGGGAGTTGGAGTGAGGACAAAAGGGTGGGAGAAGAAAGGATTCCAGGAGACAAGCCTATATCTATGCGCCCTGATGCGCGAAGCCCTGGGCGGGGAGAAGGCTGGGGAAAAGCCGGAAGGGGTCTCCTGGGAGGAACTGTATACACTTGCAAAGGATAATTCGGTTGACGGTCTCAGCTTTCTGGGGCTTTCCGGCCTTTTGTCGCCACCTCCCATGGAACTTCTTACAATGTGGAGGCAGTCATACGATATTGGGCTCTACCGGTATCTAGGGTTTGAGGAGGAGCGCCATGAAATTGAAAAAGCGTTGGAAGACCGTGGGATCTCCATGCTTCCCCTGAAAGGGATTTTGCTGGCTGAATATTATCCTGTGCCAGGTATGCGTTCTATGGCAGACAATGACATCCTGTATGGCTTTGTTGAGGAGGACCAAGGGGGAGGATACCGGATCTGTGGGAAGACAGGCCATGAACAGGCTTTTTGGATACATAAGGCTCAGGAACAGGTAAAAGAAATATTGGAGCAGAGAGGTTATCACCTGGTGAGGGAGCCAGGGGATGCACCAGAGGACAACCATGATGTCTTTATGAAAGCCCCCTTTTATAACTTTGAATTCCATCGGGATCTTCTGCCCAAAAGAAGCCCTCAGTACGAGTATTATAGGAATCCGTGGAAACGGGCAGTGAGGGATGAAACCAGTCCTTACCATTTCTGGTTTGAACCGGAGGATGAATATCTTTTTTTACAGCTTCATGCCAGCAAACACTATGAGTCCAAAGGAGCAGGCTTTCGTTTTCTGGCGGATCTGCATGTGTTTTTGGCGAAAAATAAGGACACACTAAACTGGACATACATTCAGAGGGAACTGAAAAGCCTTGGACTTTTGGATTTTGAGCGGGAAATGAGAACCTTATCGGAGGCGGTTCTGGAAAAGAACGGACAGCTGGATGACACAGAGAAGGAGAAGGCAAGCTTTCTTTTATATCATACAACTTACGGAAGAAGAGACAAGGAGGGGCGGAATGAATTTCTTCTGTGGAAAAAGGAGCAGAACGCAAAAAGCCAATGGCAGGCGAAATGGCGATACGCATTGGACCGAATCTTCCTTCCGGGAGAGATGAGCAGGAAAGATTACCCCTTCTTTTATAAACATAAGGGTTTTAAGCCAGTTCTGATTGTCTGGCGTCTTCTAAAAGGGATCTTCACCTGCCCTGGTAAGCTGTGGCAGGAGTTTCTTCTGGTTTTAGGAATTGGGAAATAGAGGCTGGAAATGGTCAGGCACAACATTGGGAGATAGGAAAAGGGGATGATTCGGATAGATTTTCATTTTTGGTGGAAGCTATATTGGGTGGATAAAGTTCGAAAAAAAGAGCGGAGGCAATTTAAGAAAAGGAGAAGATCCAGATTGTCTAACCAGAATGTTACCATACTTGCATCGAACTGCAACGGAACCATAATGTATCATGACTTAGACCTGCCGTATCTGTCTCCAACCATTAATCTTTGGTTTAAGGATTTGGATTTTGTTAAGATGATGGAAAACTTAGAATGGTATATGAACGGGCAGATTATTGAGGTGACGGACAAAGAAGAGGACTATCCGGTAGGAATGCTTCATGACATTAAAATCTATTTCAGGCATTATGACAGCTTTGAGGAAGCTGTTTCCAAGTGGGAGGAAAGGAAGAAGAGAATCAGATGGAATAATCTGTTTATTGTAGGAAGTTGCTGGAATGGAGATTATGAAGTAATCCAGCGGTTTGAACAGCTTCCGTATAAAAACAAGGTGATTTTCAGCCCGATTCCATATCCGGAATTTCAATCGGTTTATTATGTTAAGAAATTCAA
>JAETTS010000431.1 GCA_021769025.1 Enterocloster bolteae | reverse complement strand
CTATTCTGGAGATACAAAGCAGGAGGATCTGGCTATAACGGTGCCGGATGTCTGTGATCTTCTGATGATCGAGACAGGGCACCACCAGATTAAGCAGATATGCAGCTGTTTAAGGGCGTATGGGAAGAAACCGAAGAAACTGCTGTTTATCCACCATGGGGTAAAGATTCTGGAAAATTTGGAATGGGCCAGAGAAGAAGTAAAGGCCAGATGGGGGGAGGATGGAAGGCTCTCTGAAGACCGGATGACCATACAATTATAAGTGGTAAATGGCAAAGGATGAATGATAAAAATCCGATTAAAAATCCGATTATGATAAAAAACCTGTGGCATTTTTTGTAAAATTTTAGTACAATGCCTAGTAAGGCCCTTTTAGAAGGGAACTACGAATGTACAGGTGAGAATATATGAAAATTTTTAACATGATAACTCTTTTTGGCGGATTGGCGATGTTCCTTTATGGAATGCGCCTGATGGGAGACGGCTTAAAGGCCAGTTCTTCCGGCACACTGAAAAAAGCGATGGAACGGATTACCGGCACCCCGATTAAGGCGTTTCTTCTGGGTCTGGCGGTGACTGCGGTTATCCAGTCTTCGACAGCCACCATTGTTCTTACTTCAGGTCTTGTAGGTGCAGGGATTCTTTCTCTTAGGCAGTCTCTGGGGATCATAATCGGTGCCAATGTTGGAACCACAGTCACCGGCCAGATCATCCGGCTTCTGGATTTGAATGCATCTGGAACCTGGTTCCTTCAGTTTTTGAAGCCGTCTACCCTGGCACCGTTGGCATTGATTATTGGAATCATCATTATCATGGGTATGAAATCCAGTGATTTCAGCAAGGTGGGGCAGATTATCATTGGGTTTGGAATCCTGTTCTCCGGGCTTATGAATATGACAGATGCGGTGCAGGTTCTTTCAGACAGCGGGATCGTGGAGCAGCTGTTCTCCAGGCTGGGACAGAATCCGGTGCTTGGCTATCTGTCCGGGGCAGGAGTCGCCTTTGTGTTGCAAAGTTCTTCAGCCACTGTCGGCATTCTCCAGGCCTTTTCCACCTCAGGCCAGTTAACCTTCGGAGAAATCTACGCGGTGCTGGTGGGTGTGTACCTTGGAGACTGTGTGACCACAGCCATTGTCTGCAACATAGGAGCAAAGCCAGAGGCAAAGCGGGTGGGGATCGTGAATATCCTGTTTAATTTAAGCAAGTCCGCTCTGATTCTGGTTGTGGTTGCCATCTTACATAGGCTGGGGATTCTGGAAGGAATCTGGAATCGGGCCATCTATTCCGGCGGCATCGCCAATGCCAACACGATTTTTAATCTGTCTTGTGCAGTCTTACTGCTTCCCTGTGTGGGGATCTATGAGAAGCTGAGCCACCGTCTGGTAAAGGATGAGCCAGTGGCTCCGGGGAAATATGATGAGATGCTGGATGCCCTGAATCCTGTGTTTATCAGCACTCCTGCTATGGCGTTCGGGCGGTGCTATGATATCCTTTTGGTCATGTGCCAGCTTGCCAGGACCAACATCAGCCGTGCGTTCGGTTTGTTTACCCAGTATGAGCCAGACGTGATAAAGCAGATAGAGGAAGATGAGAATGATATCGACAAGATGGCGGATCATGTGAGCAACTATCTGGTTCAGATCTCGGCTACCATTACCTCCCACTACCATGTGGAGATCATGAACTATTATTTTTCAGCCATTACAGAATTTGAGCGTCTGGGGGATCATGCCTTAAATATTGCGGAGATTGCTATGGAGCTTCATGAGAAGGACAGCGCATTTTCAAAGGATGCGTTGTCGGAACTGACAGTGCTGTGGAATTTGCTGGATACGATTTTAGGCCACACAAACGAGGCTTTTCGAAAGCAAAACCTGAAGGAGGCCCGTGAAGTTGAGCCGCTGGAGCAGGTGGTTGACGATATGGTGGATGTGTTGAAACAGCATCATCTGGAACGTCTGCGAAACGGGGACTGCGAGGTGTTTAACGGCTCAGAATTCTTTAATCTTCTTTCGGAGGCGGAGAGGATCTCTGATGTGTGCTCCAATATGGGTGTGGCAACTGTGGCAAGGGCGCTGCCGGAGATCAAACACCAGGTTCACAATTATATTTCCGTGCTTCATTCCGGACGGGATGAAGAATTTAACCGTGTGTACCAGGAGGCTCATGACGAGTATTTTGACCGGCTGCCGAAGCAGGCGGGATGAGGATTTGTGGATTTTCTAACATAGAATCAGGCTGTATGCTTTTTATCGAAAGCATACAGCCTTTTCAAGCCAGCGGCATTGAGCCAGCATCGTTAAATCTACATGGTCAGATCTTCCACATTGACACCCTTTGAAGACAGTTTTGCCACAACGCCTTTTAACTGGTAATCAAGATCTTTATTTTCTTGATTGCCATTTTCTTATTACATTCTATACTATAATCTTTCCAACCTGATCATTGACTATATTCCATTTGTGGAATATAATATGCCCATAGAGCAGGGAGGGAGAGTGATTTCATGCTAAAGCATGGAATTTTGGGTCTGCTTCATTACCATGAAATGACCGGATATGAAATAATGGAAGTTTTTCGGGATTCATTGAATTATTTCTGGAATGCGAAAACCAGCCAGATTTACAGAGAGTTGCAGGAATTGGAGCGAAAGGAATGGGCCGTCAAACGGATTGTTCCCCAGAGCGGGAAACCGGACAAGAACGTTTACTCCGTTACAGAAGCAGGAAAGGAGGAATTGCTTCGGTGGCTTGGGGAGGAGAATCTGGGGCTTCAAAGCAGAATCCCTATTCTCATGAAGGTCTTTTTCCTTGGGGAGAGAAGCAGGGAGGAAAACAT
>JAETTS010000430.1 GCA_021769025.1 Enterocloster bolteae | reverse complement strand
GGCAATGTCGGCGGCAGCCTTCATGCTGGTCTTCGGTGCGGTGTCCATTCCTTCCTATGCGGCAATCAGCAACCTGGTGCAGGCAAGGATGGAGGCGATTCCCAGGGCAGAGGTGGAGGCAACGGAGGACATGATCCAGAGCCAACAGATCCATGCAGACCAGTTCAGCAGGGAATATACAAGGGAGGAAAGGAAACGGATGGATGCCCTCCGACAGGAGTACGAGAATGGCATGTTCCCGGAGAACACGCTGACCCTGGTGGAGAATGAAAGCCAGGTGCCGGATGGGGATACACTGGCCTATACGAAGGATACCGGCTGCTTCTATCTGCCTGACCGGGAACTGACAGACGAGGAACTTCTGCAGATACTGGACTTTAACGCAGCCAGGGACTATGCCCTTGACCAGTCACCGGAAGTACAGAAGGCAAGAGAGGAAGCAAAAGCAGAGGCCGAAGAAAGAGCAGCGCAGGCCGGGGAGGAATAATCGCTGCCAGTTTAAAGAAAAATCGGGAATAAGGCCAGTGTTGCCTAAAAGCAGGCTGGCCGGAACAGGGCATCAGGGCTGTGTAAGCCATGGTGCCCTAAAAAGGCGAAATGGAACATATCAGTACATATGGAGGAAGAAGGGAACATGAAAATGCAAAAATGCAGGCTGTTGGGTATGCTGCTGTTGGCAGGCGCCTTATGTCTTACTGGTTGTAGCGACAGTCCAGACCCAACAGCAGATGTTATGGAAGGAGAGGTACCGCAGCCGGTGATGCAGGAAGATTCAGCAGATTCTGCTTATCGTGCGGATGATGACACTGTCCCGGAGGAAAGCAGCCAAAGTTCCGCATTGCCCCCATTATCCACAGAAGCACGGACCATAGATTATAAGGGGAGTGTGTCCGTAGACTGGCTTACGGCGTCTTCGGATGCCATTTATTTATTGAGCAGGGAGCGGGACGGGGGATCCGGAATCCTGAAAATGAAGCCAGGGGAGGCTGACGGGGAGGATCTGCAGGTGACGGCGCCGGATGGAATGGTGTTTTCCGTCATGACCACGGACGAACAGGGGAACCTGTATGTGGTGGCAGAGGACAGGGATATTGAAGCAGTGATGAGGGATGATGAGGTTGTCTGCCCTACAGAACACTGTGAAGTATGGAGGGTCAGCCCGTCTGGTGAGGTGGCGGCAAAACTGGACATTTCCGAATATGTAAAACAGGAAGTTTTTTCACCCCGTATGATTGCAGTGGCTGGAAACGGGGATATCTACCTTTCCACACAGAACGATGGAACAGCAGTGCTGGCCTTTGATGCGGAAGGGAACTTCCTGAATAAGATCAGTTATGATTACAAGGTTTATACGCTGCGCACCGCCATGGGAAGAGGACGGAACGGAAAGGTATACGCCGTACTTTGGGACAGTATTGCAAATGATGGCACTTCCGTGATCGTTGAATTGGACGGGCGCAATGGTAGTATAGGGGATGTCACTTCTTTTCTTCTCCACAGTGACGGCAGCTTCTATAACTGTGTATGTCCGGGGAGGGACTGTGACCTTGTAATTTTCGGCGGACAGGGAATCCTTGGCTATGACCTGGGGAGTGCCAGTATCAAATGGAAGGTTTCCGCAGGCGAGCTGCCTTTCAGCACAGAGGGATATTTCCCAATGGCAACACTGCCCGATGGAAGGGTACTGTTTCTGGATAGAAATTACAAATGGGATGAGGATGATCCAACGAATATGTGGGTGGCAGCAGAAGGAACAAAATTCCATTATGTTCCTGCGGCGCGGCAGTAGGGCAGTATCTTACGGCCGCCGGAAAATAATTTAATATATCATCAGTATGCCAGGTAAGCATGTCAGGAACCAGTGGGCGGTGGTTCGTGGCATGCTTGGTTGGCAGTTTTTGTAATTTATATATTGTCAATACCCCAAAGGAACAAAATGCAGGAGTAAGTATGGTGCAAAAGAGAAGACAGCCAGCCTGGAAGACAGAGAATCAGAGAAAAAGAAGCAAGAGGATTGCCAGAAAGAGGCGTAGGGTCATAGCCTATACCGTCCGGGGGATCATGGCGGCTGTTCTGGCAGTTATGATTCTGCTGATGATCTGTGGCTGTTTGTATATCCGGGATTTTTTCCGCAGGAATGAGAATGAGAGTAGCACCCAAAAGGCGGATGTTGTTCGGGAAACAATATCCGGTGTAGAGGAAGATGAATTGGACGCAGACCTTTCGGGGGAAAAAAACCATATGGTTGTCCTGGATGCCGGACACGGCGGGGAAGATGGGGGAACAGTGGAACAGGCGGCAACGGAGAAGGAGATCAACCTTGCTGTTGTCCTGAAATTAAAGGAACTGCTGGAGGAACAGGGCATCCGGGTGGTACTTACCAGGGATAAAGATATTTTTATGAAACTTGAGGAACGGGTACAGATTGCAAATGGGGAAAAGGCAGATCTTTTTATAAGCATTCACTGCAATTATTATGAAAAAGACAGTTCGATATATGGTCTGGAATGTTATTACTGCAAGAGCGGGGAGGAAGGGAAACATTATGCGGAAAAGATTATGGAAACAATAGAAGAGAGCAAAAATATTGTTTCAAGGAATGTAAAACCTGCCGATTACTATATTCTGAAGAATACAACAGTTCCTGCTGTATTGGTAGAAATAGGTTATCTTTCCAATTATAATGAAAGAAATCAGCTGATGTCAGAAGAATATCAGGAGAAGCTTGCCGGAGAACTTGTGAAGGGGATTGTGAAAGGGATGGAGGAAAGGACAGGATAGTAGGTTCTGTTTCAGGGCTTCCCATAATCGGCCAATCGGAGGATAATAAAAGGAGTCGA
>JAETTS010000429.1 GCA_021769025.1 Enterocloster bolteae | reverse complement strand
CCAGTCCCCCTGCCAATAAGATCGCCTGCATATTTCTTCCTTTCCCAACGGTTTATTTGTAGATGCCATCCCCGTAGACAGCTATCCCGAAGGAATCCACCACTTCTCCGGTAACCTTGCTGCAGATTAACACATTGACACCCCTGTCTACAGTCTTATATTGTGTGGTATCAAAATAGATACTGTTTTCGTTTCCTGATGATTTCATGGTCAAGGTATGGTATGGATATTGAATCTGCCGCACCTGCTCCGGTCCATGGGTGATGGCCACACATTCTACCTTGGTTCCGGAGATATGCCAGATTCCCTGGGTTCCGTCGGAGGGCACGCTGAAGGCTGACAAAAAGGTACGCAGGTTCCCATCCGCCGGATCATAATCCCCATCTACGGAAAGGATAATGTCCAGATCCTCATCTTTCAAAAGCCCAAACATCTGCTCCATATCCCTGCAGTTGACAATATCCTGATAGGCGATGACTGCAAGATGCCACCGGGAGTTCTGTTCCCAGGAATCATAGGCGCTATCTCCTCTGTGATCGGTTAAGTCATAGTGATCCGCAAGATATTGCCCTAAATGCCTGGAATATTTGGGGTTTCCCCTGTAGTTTAAATGCATCACATCGGACACATCTTCCTGATAATCCAGCCCAAGTTCTTCATAGAACAGATTATAATTAATAAACGGAACGTCGTACTCCTTCGCAATATCCGAAGCCCGGTTAAAGTATGCCTGGGCGGTCTCGGAAACCGATGGATAGGGGGAGATGGTGATCAGAATCGGTATGTCCTCCTCCTTTGCCAGTTCAATCACTTTCCTATAATAGCTTTCCGTCTTCTGGGAAAGTTCTGCCCGCTGGGTGACATCTCTGACATCGGTTGTCTCCTGAGGTCTGGTCTGCAAGGTACACATAAATCCTTTCCAGTTGTCATACTGCAGGCTTCCCCGGTTTACCTGGAAATCCTCCCTCAGAATCTCCTCATACCTGGAATGGTATTGGAGGTAGCCCAACAGGTACTCTCCCCATTGTTCCTTGGGAGCGCTTACCTTTATGGCTTCCACTTTGTCCCGGGACCATTTCATGCCAAACGTGTTCTTAATAATCCGGCTTCTGTCGCCGTAATCATCCACCATGGTAACCAGGGATGCTTCCAGCACAATCACCTTGGGCCTTTGGTATTTCAGCGCTTCTTTCAGATAATAATAGGTATTCCACATAGGCTGGATGCTTCCAGCCAGATTAAACGCGGACATTCCATACTCATCCCACAACACTGCTGTATTGATATCTGCAAATGCCAGGGAAGGCCCCAGCACCAGCACATCAACCGTGCCTTCTTCCTGCTCGTAAAATTTCTGCATGCTGTAAAGCCCATCCCTGTGTTTAAACGACAAGACCTGATGAACCATTGCCAGAACAGCAATCAGCACCAATAAAAAACCGGTAATCCGGAATACAATCTTTTTCACAGACGGCCTCCCTGTCAGAACTGGAAATAGATAAAGGACTGGGCATCAAATCCTGGTCCGTAATAGCCATAGACAAACACCCATAGGATCAGCAGGATCAGAACACCCCAGCGAAACAGCATATTCTGCTGTCCCAGCCACTGGCGCACCGGGATTTTTAAAAAGTGCCGCAAAAGACCACATACCAGTAGGATCAGAAGGGATACCATAAGAATTTCCCACTCTGTCTGGCTTAACCCCAACTCATACAGGGATTTGTCAAAAAAGATCCATGGATTCCACTGGGCAAATGCCATCTTCCACATCTGAAACCCGCTTTTTAAACTGGCTGCCCGGAACAAGGAATTGGCAAACACCAGGACAAGGAAGGTCCTGGCCATCTGAAACAGATGCCAGCTGAAGCATTCCGTGTTGATCTTCAGAATCGCTATCAGGCGCTTAAACCAGGGTTCTAAGATCTGCCCCACAACAATCACCATTCCATAGAACAGCCCTACGCCAAAGATGTAATTCCATCCGCCTCCGTGCCAGAATCCCACAAGGAACCAGGAAATCAGGGTAACCACATAGAGGGGAATCTTCTTCCCTGCTTTCTTCCCCCACTTCTTTTTTATTCTGGTGCCAAGCCCCTGGAACAAGTCGGATTTCATCATTGGGTAATAGATATAGTCCCGCAGCCATCCCCCCAGTGTAATATGCCACCGCCGCCAGAATTCAGACACGCTTCTGGATAGAAACGGCAATTCAAAATTCTCCGGCAAATGGATTCCAAATAGTTGGGAAATTCCCAAACAGATATCGATTCCTCCTGAGAAATCCGTATACAGCTGCATCAGAAAACAGACTGCCGCAACCCAGACATACAAGCCGGAGTAGACATAATAATTGTCATAAACCGTATTCACAACAACTGCGAACCGTTCGGAAATCACCAGTTTCTTGAAAAATCCCCATACAATCCGCTGGAGCCCATAAGTGATGTTCCGATACTCCAGTGGGTGGCCTTCCATCAGGCTGTCGAAGACCTCTCGTTTCCGGACAATGGGCCCTGCAATCAGTACTGGAAAATATCCGGCGAACAGGGCAACCTTTAGCGGGTTTCTCTCCGCCTTTGCTGTTCCCCAGTAGACATCTGCAAGGTAACCGATCAGTGAAAGTGTATAATAAGAAATTCCAATAGGCGCTAAGATGGACACCGGATTAAGGGGCAGGCTGCTCCCGAAAAGAGAGACCGCTGCCCTTGCTCCATGGATAAAAAAAGTCAGGTCCTTCATAGCTACCAGGCTGACTCCATCCAGGATGATTCCGATTATCAAGATGGTTTTCGACAGTCTGGGAGCCTTCCTATACCGATCTGTCAAAAGGGCTGCCACATAAGTGCAGAC
>JAETTS010000428.1 GCA_021769025.1 Enterocloster bolteae | reverse complement strand
CTTCTGTCTGGCACTGTTGACGCAGTGTATTACAGCAAGCTGAACAATGACCTGTCCTTGCCACTTTACAACAATGCCACCCAGGTTTTAAAAGCTCCCGGATCCACCTTCAAGCCTATCACTGCAGTTGCGGCTCTGGAGGAGGAAGTGATCAACACAACAGATGAGGTGGAATGCGCTGGCATCTATGAGGAGATCTCTCTTCCGATTCGATGTTGGATCTATCCGGGAAAGCATGGGAAGCTGAATGTGGTGGGAGGAATTCAGAATTCCTGCAACTCCGTGTTTGCCGAACTGGCCCACCGCCTGTCTACAGATGAAAATGGTGTCTACTCTACGGAAAGAGGATTGGAGACCATTCGGGAATACGCTACTATGTTTGGGTTAGACCATCCTTCTGGGATCGAGATTTCGGAAAATCTGCCTACCCTGTCTACAGAAGACCCAGAGCGTTCTGCTATGGGGCAGGGAACCAACTCCTACACCAATGTTCAGATGTCCAGATATGTGACGGCATTGGCTAACAGGGGAAATGTGTTTGAACTAAGCCTGGTTGACAAGATCACGTCATCAGACGGCACAGTGATCGATGACAGTATGCCAGAGATATCCAATCATGTGGATATCAAGGCGGAAACCTGGGATGCCGTCCAGACAGGAATGCGCCAGGTGGTCACCAGTTCTTCGATTTTCAGAGATCTGGAGGTAGAGATTGCAGGGAAGACCGGTACAGCCCAGGAAAACACCAGAGCCAACCACGCATGGTTTATCTCTTATGGCCCTTATTCCCGGCCAGAGATCAGCGTGACAGTCAATATTCCTTACGGCTATACATCTGCCAATGCCGCTATGGTTGCCAAGAATGTATACCGACTGTACTACGGCTATATGGATCTGGACTATATCCTAAACACCGGCGCGCTTCAGGCATCCAATGTTGTGATTGGAGATTAAGGCTTAAAAAAATGTGTACTCTGGAAATGCAGTGACAGGAGAAGTTCCCAGAGCAGGTAAATAGGAAAAAGGGGTGATGTGTGATGAAGAGTACAGTGGTGATCAAGGGAAATAAATACGGAATGACCGTGATTTTAGACCCGGAAGTTCCTTTTGAGAAGCTTCTTATGGATATTGCCACGAAATTTGAGGAGAGCGCCAGATTTTGGGGCTCCGCACAGATGACTTTGACACTGGCAGGAAGGCCCTTGACCCCGGAACAGGAATTTGCCATTGTCAATGTGATTACACAGAATTCCCAGGTGGAGATCTTGTGCCTGGTGGATCAGGATGCCAACCGGATCAAGCGGTGTGAGAAGGCGCTGAACGAGAAGCTTTTGGAGTTGTCTGCTACAACCGGGCAGTTTTTTAGGGGAACCCTACGGTCAGGGGAACAGCTGGAGTCGGAGACCAGCATTGTGGTCATCGGAGATGTGGAGAAAGGGGCTAAAGTTACGGCCAAGGGCAATGTGGTGGTTCTTGGAAATCTCTGTGGAACCGTGACAGCCGGTGCCGCTGGCAATGAAGATATGGTGATTGTGGCCATCGAGATGGCTCCTGTCCAGTTAAAGATTGGGGACTGTGTCAGCCAGTTTGGCGGGAAAGGAAAGCGTCTTGGAAAAGGACCAATGACGGTTTCTGTCGAAAATGGGGCAATGTGTATAAAAACTATGAAAAAAGGTATTTTTGATTTATTAAAATTTAATTAACACTGGAAATATTGTGAAAGATAAGGTACAATAGTACTGTTAGGAATTTATTGTAGGAGGAACAAAGACATGAGTGAAGTCATTGTGATTACCTCCGGAAAAGGCGGGGTGGGCAAAACCACGACTTCTGCCAATCTTGGGACAGGCCTGGCTATGTTAGGGAAACGAGTGGTCATGATCGATACGGATATCGGCCTTCGGAACCTGGACGTAGTCATGGGGCTTGAGAACAGGATTGTCTACAATCTGGTGGATGTGGTGGAAGGAAACTGCAGAATGAAGCAGGCCCTGATAAGAGACAAAAGATACCCGAACCTGTACTTGCTTCCCTCGGCACAGACCAGGGACAAGACAGCAGTAAATCCTGAACAGATGATAAAATTGATAGAAGATTTACGAGATGATTTTGACTACATACTGTTAGACTGTCCTGCAGGAATTGAACAGGGGTTTAAGAATGCCATTGCCGGAGCAGACAGGGCGTTGGTAGTGACGACGCCGGAAGTATCTGCGATCCGTGATGCGGACCGTATCATCGGACTGTTGGACAACCAGGATATGGCGGGCATCCATCTGATCATCAACCGGGTCCGCCTGGACATGGTGAGAAAAGGGGATATGATGTCCGTGGATGATGTGGTGGATATTCTGGCAGTGCCGCTTTTAGGAGCCATACCGGATGATGAATCCATCGTGATTTCCACCAACCAGGGAGAGCCTTTAGCCGGGACAGATACTCCGGCTGGACAGGCCTATATGGATATCTGCAAGCGGCTGTTGGGGGAGGATGTCCCCCTGTATATACCCAATGTAACCCGTAATCTTTTCTCCAGATTGACCGGTTTTTTGAAACGGGCATAGGAGGGAAGCCATGGACCGGATTCTTGACCTGCGAAAGAAACGGTCAGGAGAAGTAGCCAGGAAACGGCTGAAGCTTCTTCTGGTTATGGACAAGACGGGATGTTCTCAGGAGTTTTTAGAGATGCTTAAGAGTGATATCTGTTGTTCCGTATCAAAATACTTAGAAGTAGATCCAGGGAAAATGGAGGTGGGAATCCGAAAGACTTCCTTTTGCGGCTCTGAAGATACGATACCAGCCCTTTATGCATACATACCAGTCTACAGCTTGATTTATAAGGGGATGCTTTCATGATT
>JAETTS010000427.1 GCA_021769025.1 Enterocloster bolteae | reverse complement strand
GCAAAAAGCACGGTATGAGAAAAATTGCAGCCTGCTGAAAAAATATCCCTATCTATTCCGAACAGACTTCCCTGCCTTTGAGGCCCTGCCAATCCGCTTTTATCCTTTTGATGATACAGGCTATCTACCCTTCTTCCCCGCAGAGGGGCAGTTTGGGGCATATACAGATTTCAAAAAACCGGTAATCAGCCGGAATTTCTTTCAAAACTTAGACAATCCCATCCTGGCAGAGGATGTTTATTCTCAATATGAACTGGAATATCTCAACGATAACGTGCGCAAAAGCGAGAATATCGGCAGAGAAAACCATGTTTACCTCCACTATTCGGACTGGGGGGAATTCTGCGCCCATTTACAGGTGCTCAACCTGCGCCCTCTTCTAAAGGAGGAAAAGCTGGTTTTCCTAATTGAGGACGAGTTATCCCAGTATCCCATTGATTTCAATGCGCGATTTAATATTGATTATAGCATATTTCCTGTAAAGCCCATCGCTATTCAGGAGGTACATCGGCTGATTTGGCACACCCAACTGTCTAGCCACAATGGAGGCGATTTTTTTAATGAGATTTTTGACGCACACCCTAATCTGATCGTCATGCCCTCCGTGATGATGGAGAATATTGAGAATTCTATACAAGAGTTAAAAGATGCCATCCAACAAGCAGAAAAGGCTGGCGCATTGAACAGAAAGGACCTATCGCCCCACAATTTTCGATTGGCCTGGGAGCTGTTCACCATGCGTGGCCGGACAGATAAGGATTTTCTTGTAGCTGGTTTTATGTCCGACCCTCGCTCTTTAGTGGGTTTAGACCCCGCCTCTCGTATCGCACCTGCAGTATTCCTCCAGCCACATTTCCCCAACTTGGATTACCACCTGACAGTGGACCAGCGAGGACAAACGGTACTCAATTCCAAAGAGTATGAAATTATTCGGGACTCGCCGATTTTCCGAAATTTCAAATACATTAAAACCTTCTCCCCTATTCGCCGGATCACCACTAGCTATGGTGCGGCGCTCCGTTTTATGCAGAATAAGGTAGTAGCCTATCAAAAGGGGGATCTGGTGCAAGATTCTGCGCCTATAATAGACAACGAAATAACAGGCCGTTTAATGAACCGTAGCTTTATGATTGACCCTGATGATCGGCTCTATCAGGACAGCATTCTAGTGCGCTTTGAAGACGCAAAACTGAATCCGAAAGCCACCTTCACAGCCTTAGCAGCCTTTTTGGATATCCCCTATGCCGAGAGTATGGCCTATTGCTCTCTGTTTGGCGAACGGGATCCGGAGTCCTTAGCTGGTAACGACCTGGGCTTTTCCACCGCAGCTGTCTACCGTACGTATGACGAATATGCCAATGACGCAGAGCGGGCGTTCATTGAGTATTTCATGCGGGATGCATATGAAGCCTATGGCTATGACTTCCATTATTATAACGGACAGTCAGTAGATGAAGCTCAAGTCGAGCAGTGGATTTCAGGATTTACCACAGTGGAGCATTTGATTTGCGACGCATGGGAAAAAAATATTTTTTCTGAATTAAAAGTTGATGTCGATGGCCATGAGTTTGAGGGCGAGGAACTGGAACAGATTCGGGGTGCAGCCTTAGAGAAATATCGTCAGGGGCTATGGTACAACTGGCGCACCGTGGCACAAACCCTAATGCGAGGTCTACACTTCGTGAATAAAGCAGGCCAGCCCTTGCGCATGATGCCCAAGCTCGAGCTGGACCCTGCCCTGCTCGAACAGCCCTTATACCACTAAGGAGGAAGATGATATGATTATCTGGCTCATTGGCATCTCCGGCGCAGGCAAAACAACCATTGGCAGGAAGTTAGAGGCCCATTTCAACCAGCTCGGTATCAAAAACTATCTGTTGGACGGCGACGAAGTGCGTGACCTCTTCGACCGCGACCTGGGCTACTCCGACGCAGAGCGGGAAGCCAACATCAAGCGCATCATCCTGGGCGCTTACCTGCTAGACAGAAACGATATCGTTGGCATCGTCTGTAACATCTCTCCCCTAGAGCATTTACGCGCCCTGGCCCGGCGGAAAATCGCTGGATACAACGAAATTTATCTCAAAAAGGACCTGCAAACCAGCATGGCAAACGACGTAAAGGGCATGTACCAGGCCAACGTGGGCAAGACCCAGATCGTTGGCATCGACGCTACCTTTGACCCACCCCAGCACCCTGACCTGGTGCTGGACGTGGACCAGCAGACCGAAGAGGAAACCTATCAAGCCATACTGGACTACATCGCCGCCCAATATGGCCCCCAGTACCGCTAAAGGAGCGCACACCATGACGGTAACCATTAACGAGGAAATATTACAAGATGTAATCAATATAGAAACCGGGCTCCTCTCCCCGCTCACTGGTTTCATGGGGGCGGAGGATTTCCATAACGTGGTAGACCGCTGCCGTCTGGCAGACGGCCAGGTGTTCCCCCTGCCCATCACCCTGGATGTGCCGCCAGAACAGTTTGAGGCCATCCACCCTGGCGATACACTGACGCTGGCCTATGGTGGCGCTCCTGTGGCAACGCTGGATGTAGAGAGCAAATTCCACATGACCACAGCAGACATTGAAGCCGTGTTCCGTACAGTGGAGGACACCCATCCCGGTGTGTACAAGGAACGAAATCGCTTCCCCTGCCGGGTAGGCGGAGCGGTGCGGCTAACTGACCGCGCCCTCCTAGCAGAAGCATTGAAACCCGAGGACACAAAGCGCGTGTTTGCAGAAAAGGGTTGGAAAACCGTGGTAGGCTTCCAGACCCGCAACCCCATCCACAAAGCCCACGAACACATCCAGCGCATCGGCCTGGAACTGTGCGACGGGTTGTTCATCAACCCCATCGTA
>JAETTS010000426.1 GCA_021769025.1 Enterocloster bolteae | reverse complement strand
AGACAGCAAAATCTTTGGAGAAGGTGATGACTGGAATCCAGGAGGCAACTGTGATGATGGACTCCATTGCCAAGGCATCCCAGGAGCAGGCAGATGCTATCACACAGATTACTGTTGGTATTGACCAGATCTCCAGCGTCGTACAGACCAACTCCGCGACAGCAGAGCAGAGTGCCGCAGCCAGCGAGGAACTGTCCAGCCAGGCACAGATTCTGAAAGATATCGTAAAGAAATTTAAGCTGGAAGGCAGCAACAACAATACTCCAGTAGCTCCAACACCTAGATATGAGCAGAAGAGTACATCCTATTCCCCGGATGATATGGAATTGGCCATGTCCTACGGCGGGGAGAAATATTAATGATTCATCATGTTGCGTGAATTCTGTAGTATGATGATTGATTCAGCCTGAATTACAGCGTCGATATACGGAGATGGCTTGGCCGTCTTCCGTGTATCGGCACTATTTATCTGAAAAGGAGAAAGACATGAAAAAAAGCATAAAACAGGAAGTACTACTGCGTGTCGCCCTTATCTTTTTGGTTGTGATTGCGACTGGAGTCATGACAGTAAGCGGCATGAAACGAATTACACGATTCAGTGCAAATACAAGTCAGGCATCTGAGATCAATGCATTGGTACTGACTGCAGCAAAAGCCCACTATGGATGGGTGGAGAACCTGTGTTCCGCAGTAGCTATGGGTACGGAATTTACCGGAAGCACAGATTATAAGACTTGCGTTCTGGGAAATTGGCTGTATGGAGACACCTCTGCCATAGATAATCCGGAGATCCTTCGCCTTATGGAGGAGATGAAACCGATCCACCAGACGATCCATGAGTCAGCACAGAAGATTCTTGATCTGAACAAGACAGATCCAGAAGCGGCAAAAGAGATGTATTTGAATACGACCAAGGCCAGTGTTCAGAAATTGGTGGGGATTCTGGAACAGGTGTCTTCTATCACAGAGGAAAGAGTGGGAACCAGCCAGAAAGGCTTGAGTAACGCTGTGTCTGCGACGGAGATTTTTTCTGTTTTCTGTATTGTGGTGATTCTGATTGTAAGTATCCTTCTTGTTGTCTATGTGCTTCAGGGGATTATTGCTCCGATTCAGACAGTGATACAATCCAGCAAAGGTCTTTCGGAAGGAAAGCTGGATTTCCATATTGATATTAAAAGTGCCAATGAGATCGGAGTTCTGGCAGACAGCCTGAATACCTCCGTAAAGAATTTAAATTTGTATATTTCTGACATTACCAATGTGTTAAATGATATTGCGGCAGGTGATCTGACCAGACAGAGCAATATTCAATACATCGGTGATTTTGTCCAGATTCAGAAAGCGATTGAAACCATCGGCCACGAATTGAGCCAGACCATGTCACAGATCCACGCTTCCTCCAGTCAGGTAGATGCAGGGGCCAATCAGGTGGCAGATGGCGCACAGAACTTGGCTCAGGGAGCCACGGAGCAGGCATCTGAAGTGGATAACCTGATGCATATGATCGAGCAGATCAGTGACCAGATTAACAGCAACGCACAGAGTGCTCTCGTTACAGAAAAGCAGGCAGACGATGTAGGAGAGAGGATCACTGTGTGCAACGGGCAGATGCAGGAGATGGCAGAGGCCATGAAGCAGATCAGCGCTTGCTCTGATGAGATTCAGCATATTATCAAGACCATTGATGACATCGCCTTCCAGACGAATATTCTTGCACTGAATGCTGCTGTGGAAGCGGCAAGGGCAGGCAGTGCAGGCAAGGGATTCGCGGTTGTGGCAGATGAGGTTCGGAATCTGGCAGCCAAGAGTGCCGAGGCCGTGAAGGATACAGCCCAGTTGATCGAGAGAACGTTGAGTATGGTAGATACTGGTTCCCGCCTTACCGATCTAACCCAGCAATCCCTTCATCAGGTGGTTGACGGAGCCGGAAAGGTTACGGAGGAGATCAAGGTGATTTCCGAGGCTTCCCAGGAGCAGGAGACTGCTATCAACCATATTAAGGAGAGCATTACCCAGATTTCAACGGTTATTCAATCCAATTCTGCTACGTCGGAGGAGAGTGCAGCAGCCAGCCAGCAGCTTGCAGGTCAGGCTCAGGTTCTGAAATCGTTGATTGGGAAGTTTAAGTTCCAAGGATAGGCTTGACAAGTAAAGAACGTCTTACTATAATAAATGATGTTTAAAAGGTTAACGGTTCAGGGAATCCTGGACGTTCCTTCAGATGAAAAGCTGAGATGGAGACAGTAGTCCTGCAAGGAAGATAATAAGGGTAGCAGATAATCAAAGAATTTGCTGCTGATACAGAGAGCCGGGGATGGTGGAAGCCTGGTATCGATACTGCAGAGAGACGAATATCACTCCGGAGCTGCAGGCTGAAAGGCGGCTGGAAGAGAAAGCGGCTTGTAGGCCCGGCCGGTATTCCTCCGTTATGGGAACTCATATGATGGTATGATGTAATAGGTGGTAAAGCGAAGCGGTCTTCGTCCTGATTACTGGGCGGGGACCGCTGTTTGGTTTTCAAGCTACTCATTTTTGAAAATGGAGGATAAACCATGTCAAAGTATGACAAAGTCTCTACAGACTTAAAGTTTGTAGAGCGTGAGAAGGAAGTGGAGAAATTCTGGAGGGAACATGACATCTTCCAAAAGAGTATCAAGGACAGGGAAGACAGTCCAACTTACATGTTTTATGACGGCCCGCCCACAGCCAATGGAAAGCCTCATATCGGTCATGTACTGACCAGGGTGATCAAGGATATGATTCCCAGATACCGGACAATGAAGGGATATAAGGTCCCAAGAAAAGCCGGGTGGGATACCCACGGCCTTCCGGTGGAGTTGGAAGTGGAGAAGATGCTGGGACTGGACGG
>JAETTS010000425.1 GCA_021769025.1 Enterocloster bolteae | reverse complement strand
ATACATCTGTGGCAATATTGATTTTTCTGATTCCGTTCCTGATTGCTTCCTGTACCTGCTCCTTAGGTGTTCCCGAACCGCCGTGAAGCACAATGGGAACATCCACCACATCATGTATCTTTTTAAGCCGTTCAATGTTCAGATGGGGAGCCGCCACATATACGCCGTGCTGCGTCCCGATGCTGACAGCGATACAGTCAATGCCTGTGCGCTCCACAAATTCCTTTGCCTGGTCCGGGTCTGTCTGGGCAGATTCAGGGTCGCCTTCCACCTTAAAGTTTCCTTCTTCTCCCACCAGCTTGCCTAATTCCCCTTCCACCGTGATTCCGTAGCAGTGGGCATAATCAGCCACCTTTTTGGTCAGCGCCACATTCTCCTCAAAGGGAAGGGATGAGCCATCTATCATGACGGAGGAATATCCGGCCTGTATGGCCTGTACGCATTCCTCATATGTACGGCAGTGGTCCAGATGAAGCGCAACAGGAACTTTGCAGTCAGCTGCCTTCATGGCTCTTTTAACCGTATCCACAGTCCCCTCAAAACCGCCCATCAAATCGCAGCAGTCCGTACCTGTGATAAAGATGACCGGAATATCCAACTCTGTACCTGCCTCAATTGCTGCCAATGCAGTTTCATAGGATACAGTCACATATGCGCCATAGGCAATGTTCCTCTCCTCAGCCATCTCCAAAATGTCTTTCATCGGTGATAATTTCATAAGTCTTCTTCTCCTTTTATTTTAGTTTTTTATGGTGATTGTATATGTACAACTCGTCTTCATAGGGCAGTATACCGCCCGCCGCCCCCATATGCTGGACACTGTGGGAAGCAACTGAGCCTGCGAATCCAGCACTTTCAAAAAATGAAAGCCCGTTGACCAGGCCGGCCATCAGCCCGGCCATAAAGGAATCACCTGCCCCCGTGGTGTCCACGGCCCTGATCCCTCTCGGGCATTCTATATACCGCTCCCTGATAAAATCTGTGGCATAGCATCCCTTTGAACCAAGCTTGATTCCAAAACAGGCAAGTCCCATGGGCTTAAAGGCGCTGCTGATGTCCGGTATCTCCCGGCATCCGGTTATGGCCGATGCTTCCTCATAGCTTGGGAAAAAAACATCTGTATAGGGCAGAACCTCCTTAAACATATCCATCCAGCAGCTGCAGACAGACCTCTGGTTAATAGCCGCATCCATGACCGTCATCCTGCCATGTGCCTTGGCCCGCCTCAGGATTCTGGCAAGTCCGCCCTGGTTCATCCGGTTAAAGCTGCAAGCAGAACCAATGTATACAATATCCGCATTCTCAACAGCCTTCTCCGGCAGGTCACTGTCATCCACCTCGTCAAAAATCGTCACATCTGACAGGAAATGCCTCTCTCCATTTTCCTCAATCAGTGCAAAACTGGATGCCGTCGCATGGACCGGGTCTGTTACCACATGTGAAACATCCATTCCCAGCTTCCTGCATTGGTCCAGAACAAACCTTCCATTCAGGTCATCTCCCACCCGTCCCGCCATGGTGACAGGAATGCCCAGACGTGATAATGCGATAGCTGTATTGAGAGCGTCCCCGCCGCAGGCCTGTATCGGTTTTTCTATCATGGTGCAGTCCCTGCTTAAGGCATCCCGGTCCACCGGCCTTAACAAAGTATCGCACACCATCATTCCAAAACTAAGCACCACCTTTTAAACCACCCCTCCTTCATCCATATGTCCGTACATACATATAATTGCACAATGATGTATATTTGTCAAGTAGTTGTGGTAAAATTATAATAAAATGTTATTTTTTCAAATTTTCCCTTGCATTTTTCACAACATGCTTTACAATATAATTGATGTTTTGTTTGTACATACATATGTATCTAACTTGAAAGGATTTTAAATTATGACCATGTTCACCAAAGAAATAAATAAAGATGTGCCCATCCCCCTTTATTACCAGCTGAAAAATATCATCAAAACAGATATTGAGAACGGCACTTTAAAGACCGGGGATACTATTCCCACTGAAATGGAAATCATGAGCCACTACAACATAAGCCGCTTTACGGTGCGCCAGGCCATCTCCGAGCTGGTAAATGAAGGTTACCTGCTGCGGAAAACCAGCAAAGGCACCTTTGTCACAGAGCCTAATAAAAAAACAAGCTTCATCAAGTCCTTTGAACCATTCCACCAGCAAATCCAGGAGCTGGGCAAGACACCGCATACGGAACTGTTGGACATGTCCGTCATGAAACCGGATGATCGGATCAGGGAACTTCTGCGTCTTGGTACCAATGACAAGGTTATCTCCCTGTTCAGACGGCGTTTTGCGGATGCAACGCCTGTGGTGACAATCCAGAACTATCTTCCCTACAACCTCTGTCATTTTGTGCTGAGCCATGACTTTAAGGATGTTTCACTGTACAATCTCTTCATGTCACGGCCGGAAACCTGCATTGACAATACCCGAACCATTGTTTCCGCCGAAACAGCCACTCCCGAGGATGTTAAGCTGCTGGAGGTAAAGCCCGGCAGTCCCATGCTTTGCTTTAATAATATTTCCACCACCAGCGACGGTACCATAATTGACTATGCCTATGCCCATTACCGTGGGGATATGAACAAGTTTAAAATCAACGAAAGCCCCAAATAACCCATCTGCAGCATTCTTCTGCCCTTTTACCATCTAAAAACAGCGGGACCGGATTACACTTGATCCGGTCCCGCTGCTGCGGTTCACCTGTTAACTTTTCCCAAACACAGAAGCAGTCTTAATATCCAGTTTCCTGCACCACTCCTTAAGCACTTCCTCCCTGCAGCAGGATGCGGAAAAATCCTCCAGCTCAAAATCCAGGGGTATGTCGGTCTTAATGGTGGCCAACTCCTTA
>JAETTS010000424.1 GCA_021769025.1 Enterocloster bolteae | reverse complement strand
GCCAGATGTGTGGGAATCTATGATCACTGTGGGAGTATTATACCAGGGAAGAAGGCGGATGTGGTGTTGCTAAAGTAATAAAGCCTTGAGGCTAAACTTGTGGTTTTAAGGGGAGAAGTGTTATAGCTGCTTACAGTATGTTTGGAGAGTGGCAGGGATTTCAGTTTAAGGAAAGGAGAACTGGTAAGATGGTACTGTGCATTGCAACCGCTCCATGCAAAGTCTTTTAGAGCAGGATTGCATGGAGTAGAAAACAACTTCAGACCGGTCTGGCGGAGTTGTAACAACTGCTGGGAGGCTTTGCAGTTTTTTAAGTAGGTATTATTTATTTAAAAAGGAGCAAAGTCTTATGATATATGATAGAAATACTATACGGGAAATAAAACCGTTCCTTCTGCTTTGGGTTACCCAGGCCTTTTCCGGCCTTGGAAGTGCTATGACCAGCTACGCATTGGTAATCTGGTCTTATTCTGAGAAAGGATCGGCGCTTATGACAGCGCTTTTGATGGTCAGTTCCTACGCGCCCTATGTGGTGTGCAGCATTTTTGCAGGGGCCTTAAGTGACAGATGGAACAAGAAAGCTACCATGCTGGTGTGCGATACCATCGCGGCATTGACAACTGTGGCTATGCTGATCCTTCTGTACAGGAATGCCCTTGCCATCGGCCATCTGTATCTGATCAATGGGATCAATGGTCTGATGAATACGGTGCAGCAGCCGGCATCGGAGGTGGCCACCACAAGGGTGCTGCCCAGGAAATATTATCAAAAGGTAGGCGGGTTTAAGTATTTTGCCAGTTCATTAAATTCCATCATGACTCCCATTCTTGCCACAGCGGTGTTAGGCCTGGCTGGCATGGGAGCGGTGGTTGTATTTGATCTGCTTACTTTTTTTGTTGCTTTTGTAACCTTAGCTTTTTGGATTCAGATTCCGGAAGAGGAACAAAAGGATAAGGAACAGGAGCCTCTGTTGGTTTCCACTAAAAAAGGTATTGCATTCTTAAGGAAGGAACAGGGGATTTTTTATCTCATTCTCTTTTTGGCGGCCATCAATCTGGTAGCATCGGTCTATGACGCAGCATTTCCGGCTATGATGCTTTCCAGAAACGGTGGGAGCGAGAAGACTCTTGGACTTGTAAATGCTGTGATCGGCATCACCACATTTGCCGGGAGCATCGGGGCATCGTTTATGAAGGAGCCAAAAAGCCGGGTGCGGGTGATCTGCAATTGCCTTCTGTTTTCCATGAGTACAGAGAATTTTCTGCTTGCATTGGGCAGGATTCCTTTTGTCTGGTGCATCGGCGGATTCCTTGGGTGGATCGCCATACCGCTTATGAGCACCAACCTGGATGCCATTATGCGTCTGCATATTCCGGAAGCCATGCAGGGAAGGGTGTACTCTGTGAGGAACTCCCTGCAGTTTTTTACGATCCCTGTGGGATACTTTCTGGGAGGCTTTCTGGTGGACAAGGTATTTGAGCCGGTTATGGCAAGGCAGCAGGCAGGAAGTGTCCTGACCATTCTGTTCGGGGAAGGGAAAGGCACCGGGGCGGCATTTTTATTCTTTGTGATTGCATTTGCAGGGATTGGGGTATGCTTGTATTTTAGAAGGAACAAGTATATATGGGAGTTGGAGGACGGCTCCCATGACAATGGTGACCATAGAAACGGATAACCATTGAGATGTTGTTTGAAAGATTGTATGGGATATAGAGCGGAAGTGCCAGCTTGAAACGAAAATCATTTAACGAGGTGAAGAAGATGGAGAAAGCAAACGTGTATTTTACAAGGGAACTTACACCAGAAGGGGTCATCAAAATGTATCAGATGCTTGGAAAGGAGCTGCCGGGGAAGGTGGCGGTCAAGGTTCACTCTGGTGAGAAAGGAAATCAGAATTATCTGCATCCGGAGTTTATGCGCCCTATGGTGGAGAAAGTAAACGGAACCGTAGTAGAATGCAATACGGCTTATGACGGGGCCAGGAACTCTACGGCCAAGCATAGAAAGTTGATGGAAGAGCATGGATGGAGCAAATATTTTCCCATTGACCTGATGGATGGGGAGAAGCCGGATCTGGTGCTTCCGATTCCCGGTGGCAAGGTGTTAAAGGAAAATCATGTGGGGAGGCATATGGCGGAGTATGATTCCATGTTGGTGCTTTCTCATTTTAAGGGACACCCTATGGGAGGGTACGGCGGAGCGTTAAAACAGCTTGCTATCGGATGCGCTTCCAGCGAGGGCAAATCCCTTATTCATTCCGGCGGTTTTACCGATGACCAGAATATTGTGTGGGGACATACAGCAGATCAGGATGCTTTCTGCGAGGCAATGGCAGAGGCAGCTGGCAGTGTCATGGAGTATTTCAAAGGGAACACAGCGTTTGTAAATATGGTGTGCAACCTGTCGGTGGATTGTGACTGCTGTGCAGTGGCGGAAGATCCCTGTATGAAAGATATTGGAATTCTTTCTTCTCTGGATCCGGTGGCGCTGGATCAGGCTTGCCTGGATCTGATCTATCAGGCAGATGATCCAGGGCGGGAGCATTTCCTTCAGAGAGTGGAGTCCAGACATGGTGTTCATACCATCGAGGCAGCAGCAGAGATGGGATATGGAACCAGAGAGTATGAATTGATCCTGGTAGATTGATCTTGTGGTCCTTTGATACTTTGATGCTCGGGAAACTGGTGTTTGGATATCATGAGAAGTCCGCTTGGAGAGGGAATACAAGAGGTTCCCTCTCTAAGTTATGTTATCTCTGGTGTATTGTACTGCTCAAGACATCATCTGTACACCTTATTCTTTACAGTTGAATGATTAGACTTTCTCTTTTTTTCTCTTTTTTTGAAAAAGTGCTTTTCAAACAGGAAATTATTTGCTATAAT
>JAETTS010000423.1 GCA_021769025.1 Enterocloster bolteae | reverse complement strand
TAATACGGGCAGCGCCGTTGACCTGGTGCTGCCTTAATTGAATCTCCGGGTTCATCCCGTAAAATTTCAGATGGCTCCCGTCATATTCCCGTGGACGGATTGCGTTAAAATGCTCATTATAATACTTCGTCAGCCTCTGCCTGCGTTCCGGATCACTCCAGATCCAGTCCTGGAACGCCTGCTTAATCAAGTCCTGTTTTCCCTGTGCAATGGCTGTCTCATCCCTGTTTAGGATTGCCTTTCTCTTTCCTTCTTCATCCTCCACATAGTCATAGACACGAGTATCCCTAAGATTCAAGGTATCTTCCATAATCTTGTAGGCATTAGCACGATGCGTTCCATAGGTGTTGTTTGCTTTTACATTTCCCTTATCAATACTCTTTCCCTCAATATTCCATTCCCCCGTATATTTAGAAAAATGGACTTCAATGCAGGATTTCAAATAATCTGAAGTATCCAGCAGCCAAAACATAAACTTCCTCACATCTGTCTCCGGTATCCAGGTCGCACCAAGCCTTACACTGATTTCCAATGCCGTCAGGTCTTTGGGCTGTACTTTCTCCAATGCCTCCACGTTACTTTTATAAATGTCAGATACCTGTGCCGCTATCCTTGCCTGCTTTAACTTCTCCCTCACATTGCCGGATAGATACTCATCCTCGGATACATACTGCGGTTTCTCATCGTCCGGGATAACTGATTCCCGTTGACTCTTCCTGATCTCCGGCCCCCGGAAGATGACGCCGCTCAGCTCATGCTCGATCTCCTCCGCACTTTTTCCGGTAAGGGAACACATATAATCCATGTCCACACACGCTTTCTCAGCCAGAGACACCGACAATGCCTCACTGGCTGTATCCACCTTCGTGACTGCCTCATGCGGTTTGATGGTACGCTTGGTAAACATATCTGCCTTGCGTTTTAACGTTCCATCCTCTGCCAGGACCTCCAGGGAACAAAGCAGGGGATAACTTCCGTCATCCGAGAATACCATGCTGTTTGCCCTGGCATTCAGAAGACCATATTTTCTCTGAAAGGAATCATATAACTGATTTAGCTTTTTCTGCTGTTCCCCTATCTCACGGTCAGAGTAACCTTCTGTCTGATAGAAGATCAACTCCCGCACACAATCCCGAATCGCAATCATTCCTTTGATGCGGTTCAGCCCCGTTACAGAACTATCCACCAGCTTCATCCGGCTGTTCTCCCGGTAATACACCCTGCCTCCTGCCACCGTGTAAGAGAAATTCGCTACAGACAGATCCGCCGGGATACCATAGTCCCCCTCTTCTACCATTTCACTGGTCTCATATTCCGGAATCTCTGCTAGGATCTTTGTGATCGCTTCCTTTAATAATTCCGCAAGATTACTGTCCGGAAATGGATTGCAGACCAGCTTCGGTCCATAAGCGCCCATCACAATCTCCAACTCCCCAAGAACCATCTCCGGATGTTCCTGGAAATAGGGATTGATACATACGATACGCCGTCTGTTTTCTCCCTTTGTATTCACAAATTCATTTTCATATAACTTCTTTGCATCAATCCATTCCGGCATGTCCGTACTTAAGTCACGCAGGCTCTCCCGTTTCTGGAAAAACAGGATATCCGCATTCGTATCTGTCCCGGCGTTATACAGGAATGCATTATTAGGCAGCTTGATTGCTCCCAGCATATCACATTTCTCAGCGATATATTTCCTTGCACGGTTATCCATCTTATCCATAGTACCGCCGCCAATACCGCTTGAAGTGACCAACGCCAGTACACCGTTTGGTCTTATTTTATCAATGGATTTCGCTATAAAGTAATCATGGATCAGAAAATTCAGCTTGTCATATTTCTTATCCAGAACCTTGTAATTCCCAAACGGGATATTTCCAATCACCACATCAAAGAAACTGTCCGGCAGGTTTACTTCCTCAAATCCCTGCACTGCTATCGTAGATTTCTGGTAAAGCTGCTGCGCAATCCTGCCGGAAATGCTGTCGATCTCTACCCCGTATATCCTACAGTCAGACAGACTTTCCGGCTTCATCCCTGCAAAATTCCCTGTGCCGCAGCTTGGCTCCAGGATGTTGCCGGACTTAAGCCCCATATTCTCCAATGCCTCGTACATAGCACGGATCACAACCGGCGGTGTATAAAATGCAGACAGGGTAGACTCTCTTGCAGACTTGTATTCTTCTTCCGTCAAGACAACCTTTAATTCCAGATATTCTGTACCCCATTCTTCTTTTGTCTCGTCAAAGGCATCCGCCAGTCCGCCCCAACCTACATAGCCTGCCAGGATCTCCTGCTCGTCCGGCGTGGCGTACCGGTTCTCTTCTTCACACTTCTTCAGCATCTGGATAGCCCTGATATTTGCCCGGAACTTCTGCTTTTCCCCTCCGCATCCCAGTTCATCATTCGTGATCCGGTACTGGCTTCTCTCTGCCTGCGGGATCTCCGGATGCAGGTCAAAGGACTTCATACCTGTTGATGGTCTCTGTTTCATCCAGGATGGCATGAGACTTTCTGGTGAATCTCCGCCTTCCTCTGCCGTGATCCCTGTCTCCTGTTCATATAATAAACCGCCAGACGGCTTGGTATCCTGCTCTCCTTGCAGCTGCTCTATTACCTGTGCTTCTTGCTCTTTAAGCAGATCATAGACAAATTGTAAGGACTCACGCCTAAAGATGGGAAATCCAGTGCCCTCCTGGAATGTGATGTCTTTTAAGCTCACATTACCGGTGTCCGCATCCACACTGTCAACGGCAAACTTTCGTTCCTCCAATATCAGCTCAACGCCAATCGGGATATCCTCCGGTGTCGGCTCATACTTTTCTTTTGCCGGCTGGTATCCCTGCTCCCGGATGTTCTTGAACCATTGGCTTGCAAATAGGTTTAGTTCCTT
>JAETTS010000422.1 GCA_021769025.1 Enterocloster bolteae | reverse complement strand
CAATGACTGCGCCGCAGCTGGAGGCGGAGGTGAAAGGCAGCGTGGAGGGTGTTAAGGAGCTGGTGTTTGATTTTGAGGGGCTGGAGTATGTGTCTTCTGCGGGACTTCGGGTACTGCTTGCATCTCAGAAGATTATGAACAGACAGGGTAGTATGTGCATTAGGCATGTGAATGAGGTGATTATGGAAGTGTTTGAGGTGACAGGATTTAGTGATATTTTGAGGATTGAGTAGGGGAGGTTCGCTGGGAAAGGCGGTTTTAAGAAAGTGGAAATTCTAAAATGGAGGATTGAGAGGGATCGTTTTACCGGGCCTATGTATTATAAGCTGTGGTGGCCTGCCATGTTGTCTTCAGCAGGGTGGGCTTTCAGTGACATGGCGGATGCGGTGGTGGTGGGACAGAGAATGGGGGCTACGGGCCTTGCGGCTATCAGCCTGATTCTTCCTGTTTATATGATTAACTGTATGGTGGCTCACGGGTTGGGGCTGGGAGGGTCTGTTCAATTTTCCACGCTTCTTAGCAGCGGGCAGGAGGCAGAGGCGAAACGGGTCTTTCGGGCAACGATATGGGGAGCCTTGGTGTGCAGCCTGGCAACTGCATTTTTGGGAAATCTGTTTATTACCAAGCTTCTTGGGCTTTTGGGTACTACTGTGAAGGATGGCGGGCTATTTCATTCCACCAGAGATTATCTGGAGATACTTTTGTGGGCTACGCCGTTGTTTTATGTGTCTAATATTTTGAATTATTTTCTGCGCAATGACAGCAACCAGAAGGTGGCGGGGATTGGGTCGGTGACAGGCAATGTCTGTGATATTTTGTTGAATGTTTTCCTGGTTCTGGGGTTGAATATGGGAACCAGGGGGGCGGCGCTCTCCACGGCACTGGGGCAGTTGATAACCATAGGCATCTATGTTGCAGGGCTTTGGGGGAGGGAGCATCATCTGAAGATGGGGCTTCCTGAAGGAAGAGGTGTATATACGGTTCTGGTCTGTATGAGAGGTGGGATGGCTACCTCGGTTCAGTACCTGTATCAGATGATCTTTTTCCTTATCTGCAACAATGTTTTAATCCGGGTTGGTGGAGAGAATGGGGTGGCGGTGTTTGATCTGGTTCAGAACACTTCTTATCTGATTTTGTATCTGTATGAGGGGACGGCTCGGGCGATGCAGCCGATTTTGTCTACTTACCATGGAGAGCATAATTATCGCGGAAGAAGATATGCCAAAGTGTTGGGATTTGGATCCGGTATTTTGACGGGAAGTGTAATGATTTTCCTGGTGGTTTTGCTTCCAAGGTATTTTTGTCTGCTGTTTGGTATAAGGGACGGGGGTCTTCAGGCGGCAGCAGCGGGAGCTTTACGGATATATGGATTGGGGGCGTTTTTTGCGGGAATCAGTATATTGGTCTGCAATTATTATCAATCTTGTGAGAAATTTTTGGCACCGTTTCTTATTGAAACTATGAGGGGAATTGCTATTTTGCTGCCTTGTACGCTGATGTTTGCGAATTTTGGACTGGAGAGGTTTTGGTGGCTGTTTCCGGTTACGGAGATAAGTACGTGTGTTATCTTTTTTATCTGGAAGAGGGCTGTGCATTACAAGGTGGGGGAGGAGGATTCTGACCGGGTGTTTCAGTATACCATTGAGGGAAATGTCACGGATTTGGCGGAGGTTTGCCGGGGGCTGGAAGCCTTCTGTGAGCAGTGGGGTGCAAGCATGAAGCAACAGTATTTTGTGGTCATGACCCTTGAGGAATTGGGAATGGCGATTTTGACTCACGGTATCCGGGAAAATGCCAAAGGGTATATTCAGATAACTGTCATCGCCGGGGAAGACGGGAAGTTTAAATTGCATTTAAGGGATAATGCTGTTACATTCAATCCGTTTTCTTTGGAGACTGAGAAGGTTGGGGCTTCACAAGGGGTCAATCTGGATGCTATGGGGATTCTGGTATTGAAGGAGAAGGCGGAAGATTTTTATTATCAGCGTTACCAGGGATTTAATTCGCTGGTTCTTACTATTTGATGGAAGAGGCAGATGTTATGAAGATTGTTTACTTTGGAACCGATGTGTTTTTGTCTTGCTTTCATTATTTTGTAAAATACCATGAGATTCTGGCTTTGTACACATATCATAACGATGAGGATTATTTTACGGAATACGGTATTGTAAGGGAAGCAGATAGGCTGGGGATACCGGTACATTATGAGGATATTTCGGAAGAGACGACATATAAGTATTTTACGGAAGAAGGGTGCCGGCTGTTTTTTGTAGCGGAGTATAACCGGCTGCTGCCTGTGCCGAAAGAATTGAAAGCATTCAAGGGAATCAATATGCACAGCTCGCTGCTGCCTGTGGGAAGAAGCTATTATCCTATCGAAGCAGCTATGGAACGGGACTTAAAGGAGACAGGAGTTACCATGCATGAGATTGCTTCCAGATTGGATGGAGGAGCGGTGTTGGACAGCTATAGGGTGGAGATTTCCCCGGAGAGGGACAGCATTGATATTTACCTGGAATGTGCGAAGGGGGCCAGGGAGATGATTGGCCGGATGATGGAGAAGTTTGACGAAGAGTGGAATGCAGCCAGGGAGCAGCCGGAGGACAGAAGGTATCCTTACTGGAAGCGGCCAAAGAAGGAGAAACTGACCATTACCCATAGCATGACGGGAAAAGAGGCAAAGGAGTGTTTCCGGCGGTACAACCAGTTGGTTCAGGTGGAAATCGGTGGGCAGGAATATTTTATCAGGGCATTGGATGTGGGAAACGCCTCTGTGGAGGAGGATGTAAGAGCCATACGAGAAGATATGGTATTGTATCGGGTACAGGACGGACATCTTCGTCTTATTCTTTATATAGAAAGAGGTGGCATAGATGAAACCTGACAAAATGAAAGTTCGCTTGCAG
>JAETTS010000421.1 GCA_021769025.1 Enterocloster bolteae | reverse complement strand
TCCTTATGCCGGTAAGCCAACACCCCTTTCCCCCTTCCTTCCAGATAAAACACCAGAGTATCCAGGCTGGTGTTCAGGCAAAAAACAATCCCGGCCATTCCCTTGGTAGACAGCCGCCGCATTTTCACAGAAACCCTGTACTCCCCCCCTTCCCTCTTCCCCGTCTCCAGCGTGGGAAACATCCTGTGAGGCCGCCCCTTCTCAATCCGCATACACTCCATATAATGAACACCCTCATACTCCGTAATCAGCCAGGTAGGCCCTGTGCCATTATATGTATAATTGCAGACCGGATCATACCACCTTCCACGGTACCCATCCTCCACCACATAATGATACTCCCCCGCAGCCGAGTGATCCTTATCATAAGGAAACTCCCCGATAGAAAAATCCTTAAAATCTTCCCTGCACAAAACAATATTTTTCTCCATTCCCTTCCTCCTCCATCTCATTCTCCACTCCCTTTTGCAGTTCCACCATCCATCTCCATACATTCCACAAGAGGATACCTTGCGATATCCTCTCCCATCTGTCCCTATATCGTTTCCGGCACCTCCACCAGAAATAAATTATCATTCCACCGATCCCTGTCCGCCGCATACAAAAGCATTTTCCCATCCCAGCTAAACGTAGGATGGCAGTGAGACCTCTGATAATGCCAGGTCGTATTATGGTTCGCCAGCACTTTCCGCTTCACCTCCCCATTTTTCTGAGGCTGGATCAGCAGAATATCCTCCACCCCATCCCCCACAAACATCGTTAAGTCCTTGTTGGCAAAATAATGATTGCAGTAAAACGGCATCTCAATCCGATGATACACCTTTCCATCCTTATGCGCAAACCCGAAATACGGCGTCTCCGTACTTGCCTTTTCCGCTGCATACACCTGCCCCTTGGTATTGGAAATGGTTCCGTCATGGCCGCCCCTGCGGTTGTCAAAGATCACATCCCCATTCTGCGCCCAGAACTCATGCCCTACACAGTCATCCTCCCCCTGCCGGAAACAAGGCCACACTTCCCCCGTTCCCATATTGATCATCCAGATTCTCTGCTGCACATAATTCCAAGGCCCCTCGTGACAGAACATGGCAACCTCCGGATCATCCGGCGAAAACTGAAAATGACTTAACCAGCAGGTATCCCGAAACACATCGTGAAACTCCGTCCCGTCAAGCCGGATCACCGATACCCTACCGTCCTTGGTGGCAAACATCTTCTCCTTAAACCCGGCATAGTTGGGGCCCCCGTCCGGCAGCGCATCCACATCCTCATTCCGGTTAAATCCCAGCCATTTCTTATCGCTGCTGAAAGAAAGATTCTGCAGCAGCATTTTGTCCGGATCCTCATACAGCAGCCTGTTCTCCCCTGTCTTCGTGTGGTAAAGCCGCAGCTGTACACCTGTGATATAAGCGATGTACTCCCCGTCCGGAGTCTTAGTCACCTTTCCCACTTCCACTCCCAAAGGATCCTCTGTCAACTGTACCATCTCACCACTTCCTATGTCCATCTTAAATAAATTACAGATTTCCGTGTCCTCATGTCCCCGGTTGGACAAGAAATAGAGGGTTTTACCGTCCTGGTCAAAAGAATTTTCCGTAAAATAAAAATGATAATTGATTCCTTGATTTGTCAGCTGTGTTATCTTGGCTCCACTTTTGGGGTCTGTGAATGTATGTTTCTCCGAAGGATATACTGTTCCTACCATGATTTTAGTTTTTCCTTTCATTGGTCATATTTTTAGAAGTATTTTAATATTGCTTCCTGTTTCTCTGTTTCTATGGGGTGAGGCTCCAGAGAGGCCGTTTTGTAGACAGTCTGGAGAAAGGTCGCTTTCTGGGATGTATCCAGAGAGGCCGCTTCGGAGTCATGATAAAACATCTTCCGACACGCTCTCGCTCAGGTTTCCACGTAACGGTACTAAGCGCCTAAAGGACAGGCGCTAAGTGCCGACGTGAAAAATGGTCTACAGATGTTTTATCATGACTCCGAAGCTACGTTATTGACAGACTAAGGATCGACAGCAAAAGAGCTGCATCGCGGCATTATTGGTTAAAACCCCAGGTGTAATAGTGCCACGCTAAGTTTTTTTACTTGCGCAATTACAAAAACAAACAAGTGGTTGGTATAATTATCTGCAAAACGAGGTACTTGTTAACGTTTCCCCAGAGATAACGTAGCTTGGAGAGGGAATCCTATTGTATTCTCCAGGGTACTTGAAGACCATCGGTACTTAGGCGCTGTGTTTTAGCGCCTTACGTACCGCTATGCTCTTCACGTAGCGCGAGCGTGCCCAGGAGAATACAATAGGATTCCCTCTCCAAGCGGCCCCTCACGATAACTCAAACACCACACCCCTACCTAACGGATATTTACACCACTCCACAATTCTACCCCCGTCTCAAAGCCCTCAGGCCGAACCCTGCAACCCTCACACCTCACAAAACAGCAGTCCCTTAATCCGCCATATAATTCGCATACGCCTCATTCAAATACTCTGCCCACATATCCAAAAGTTCCTTAGCAGTCATATCCCCAGACATCACCGACTGAATCCCCGGCTCAATATACGTAGAATTAATGGTCCCCCACTCCGGCAGATAAGACGGAGACGTATACGTAATACAATTATCCAAACTGGTAGTCTCAATAGCACACTGGATATGCTGCATATTCTGCATCCACGCATCCTCATAACAAGACTTATTCACCGGAAGCTGCCCGATAGACTCATTCCAATAACTGTTAGCATCATGTCCGCACATATACGTAATCCACTTCCATGCCGCCTCCGGATTCTCACACGTATCAAACATGCACAGCCCAGTCAAAGCCCCCCCATAATTCACATACTTCCCATTAGCCGCCGTAGGAAGAGGATTGGCCGTAAATCCTTCCGTTCCGCCAAACG
>JAETTS010000420.1 GCA_021769025.1 Enterocloster bolteae | reverse complement strand
CAGGTGACACTGGTTCCAGGGAGGCATATGGTATGTGTGCAGGATAACGGGTGCGGAATCCCGGCTGAAGATCTTCCCCATGTGACAAAGGCATTTTATATGGTGGACAAATCCAGAAGCCGCAGGCAGCAGGGGACAGGGCTGGGGCTTGCACTGGTACAGCAGATCGTCAGGGTTCACGGTGCTGAAATGGAGATGGAAAGCCAGGTGGGCCAGGGAACCAAGGTAACCATCTGTTTTCCGGATTTTACAAATTGGTTACAGGCCGGTAAAGATTTGGGAGGGAAGAAATGATAGGATAGGGAAAACCAAAGAGATGGAGGGATTGATTTGAGAAGGAAACAGAAGGTACTGGTTGTACTTTTGGCAGGGGTTATAACAGGGCTCCTGCCAGGTTGTGTAAGGCAGACCGACACTCCCATTGTATCAGAAAAGACCGGGCAGTCTCAGGAGAACCAGGGCGGATACGAAGAAATTCCAGAGGAGAGGCCGGGAACTGTGAAAACCATCAGGGAACAGGCAGAGGTGCCGGAAACCTATACGCTGGATATCCCCAGGGAGGACATAACCATTAGGGGAAGCGTCAACGTGGAGGTGCCGGAGGGCAATGAGATCTCCCAGGCAGAGGTACAGTATGCCCCCTATACAGAAGAGGAACTGGAGAAGATAAAAGTGGTTCTGAAAGAAGAGGCAGGAATCAGCCAGTGGTCTCTTAAAAGTCAGGAAAGTCCGGTAACTTATGTGTCGCCGGATCAGGCTTATGTTCTCAGTTTGGCGAAAGGTAATACAAGAGATAGGCCTATGGTTTGGTTGTCCTGTCCTGATATTTCCGATGGGGGAAACACAAAAGGCAATGAGGATGATCTCTCTGGCTTTTCCATGTCGGAAGATGACAGGATCCGTTTTCAGAAAGATATGGAGGAACGGGCAGAAATTCTCATGGAAAAAATGGGAATGAAAGACTTTTGCCTTGAGGATGCCCGGTGGAGACCCCTTTCTGTCAGCAGGGATTATGTATGGCATCCATCAGGTGAGTATGGAATTCGCCTCTCCTATGGGAGAAGAATGGAAGACATGCTTCTTGTCAACAGCCAGAGGGGATATACCGTGTCGGAGGTTTTGGCACCGGCTCAATACGTGGAGTTTCTGTATGGGGAGGATGGAAGGCTGTTGTCGGTAAAAAATATCGGCAGGGAACAGATCAGGGTTACATCAGGGCATACGAAATTTTTACTGTCCTTTGCCTCTGTGTGCCAAGTGTTTGAGCAGTATATGAAAACACTGCAGATAGATCGAGATACGAAGACAGGGTGGTGGGCTGGGGCGGATTTTCAGGAAGAAGGACTTCCTGAAACGGATCCTCATCTCTGTCTTACGGTAACCGATGTGAAGCTGGCTTATCGGCTGGAGTATGAGCAGTGGGATCCCAAGACCTTTGAGATTGGCGGGGAAAAAGGGAAACTGGTTCCGGTGTGGGCTTTCTATGGAAGGGCAGAGAGGGGAGACGAGGATCAAAACAGGGCGGAGGCAAAAAAGGTACTTCTTCTTATGATCAATGCAGAGGATGGAACCATCTATGGGCAGGAATAGGCAAAATGTCTCGTATAAGAACAGGGTTCCATAAGTATACTATCGGTAACGATTGGTATAGGAAAGGAAGGACAGCATGAGCAACCATCTGAAGAATGAGACAAGCCCGTATCTCTTACAGCATGCAGAGAATCCTGTAGACTGGTATCCATGGTGTGAGGAGGCATTTGAGAGAGCCAGGAAAGAGGAGAAGCCGATTTTCTTAAGTATCGGTTACAGCACCTGCCACTGGTGCCATGTTATGGCCCACGAAAGCTTTGAAAACCAAAGGATAGGGGAAATTCTCAACAGATATTTCATTTCCATAAAGGTAGACCGTGAGGAGCGCCCGGATATTGACAGTGTGTATATGGCGGTGTGCCAGGCATTTACCGGAAGCGGGGGCTGGCCTATGAGTATCTTCATGACATGGGAGAAGAAGCCTTTTCTGGCAGGCACTTATTTTCCAGTGGAGTCCCAGTACGGCCGGCCTGGATTTTTAGATTTGCTAAGAGGGATCGCTGCAAAGTGGAGCAGCCACCGGGAAGAGCTTCTTGATTCAGCGGATTCTGTCATTGCTCATATGCTGCAGCCGAAACCCAATGCTGGAAATGCAGAAAAAGGTGACCTTTTCCGGAAAGCGGTGGAGATGTTCTCCCACAGTTTTGACCGTGTATACGGCGGATTCGGGGCAGCCCCCAAGTTTCCTGTACCCCATAATTTCCTGTTTTTGATGTTGTACGCAAAACAGAATCAGAATCCGGCTGTGCTGGAAATGGTGGAGAAGACCCTTCTCCAGATGAGAAAGGGAGGGATCTTTGACCATATCGGGTATGGGTTTTCCAGATATTCCACGGACCCATATTTTCTTGCCCCCCATTTTGAGAAAATGCTGTATGACAACGCACTGCTTATAATCGCGTATGCATCGGCCTATTCCATGACTGGAAACAAGGTGTATCTGGATACGGCCAGGAAAACAGCCCTCTATGTATGCAGGGAGTTAACCTCAGAAGAAGGAGGGTTTTACAGCGCCCAGGATGCAGACAGCCAGGGTGTGGAGGGGAAGTATTATACCTTTTCCTTATCCGAGGTTAAAAAAGTTTTGGGAGAAGAACAGGGAAAGGCCTTTTCTCGTTCCTTTGATATTACAGAAGGCGGGAATTTTGAGGGTGTCAATATTCTGAACCGTTTAAAGAGCAATGATTTGGATGAGGACTTTGGCGATGAGATTGAAACGTTGTACCGCTACCGGAAGAAACGGGCAGCGCTGCATCTGGATGATAAGATTTTAACGTCCTGGAATTCTATGATGATTGGGGCAATGGCAGTACTCTACAGG
>JAETTS010000419.1 GCA_021769025.1 Enterocloster bolteae | reverse complement strand
TTTTGACGTTTAAACGAATCCGTTATCCTTCTTACTTGTTGCCTGCAGCATTGGCTCCGGCAATCTTACCAAAGCACAATGCATCTGGTACGGCATTTCCGCCGACACGGTTGGTACCGTGGATTCCTCCAGTTACCTCACCAGCTGCGTAGAACCCAGGAATTACCTCGCCGTTGGTATCGATTACTTCCGCGTTGCCATTGATCTCCAGGCCGCCCATGGTGTGATGAACTGCCGGTGAGAAGGATGGTGCGTAGAAAGGACCCACCTCAATGGTATTTTCCCAGGTGGTACGGCCGAATTCATCCGGCTTTCCAGCCTTTACCGCTTCATTAAATTCTTTCACCGTCTCTTCCAGGGCATCTGCCGGGACTCCCATATTCTCTGCCAGTTCGGCAATGGTTTCGCCGCTGTATACCAGGCCATTATCAACCATGTAGCTTAAAACTTCCGGAGTCATTCCGCGAAGCTCGGCTTCCTTCTGGTCGCATACAATATAGAACAGCTTATCTGTCTGTGCCAGCACGGCTGCTGCTAGCACATCGCGGCGTTGATCTTCTGCCACGAAGCGCTTGCCCTCTTTATTGCAGTATAGAGAACTGTTTACATAACCGGAGATACCGCCTCCGGAAACGGAATTCAGAGGCATCAGCTGAATCCAACCCATGCCCACCAGGTTTGCTCCCACAGCCTCGCCCATCACGATGCCGTCGCCGGTAGCGCCAGGTGTGTTGTTGGTTGTCAGAGACTCGCCGATGTCTTCCCACTGCTTGTTATACTTTACCCTCATTTCCACATTGGCGCTGAAACCGCCGGTAGCCATGATTACGCCTTTGCTTGCCTTCACAGTCACTTTCTCGCCGGATGCATTGGTAATCACAGCGCCTGCAACACGTCCATCCTCTACGATCAGTTCTTCCGCTTTGGAATCCAGATAGATATCTACGCCGTTTGCTGTTGCGTTCTGCTCCAGAGCTGCAATGATATCTGCGCCGCTGTTGTTCGGTGTCTGGTGAGAACGGTTCCACAGAGCGCCTACTACGGTGCTGACCTGATCGGTCCACGCAACGCCATTGTCTGTCAGCCAATGAAGGGTATCCAGGGTGTTGGTTGTAAGGGTACGTACCAACTCTACATTGCCTTCATAGTCGCCGGCATCAATGCTCTGCAGGGCATGCCACTCTGGCGTGTCAAACAGCATGGTGTTGCCGGAGGCCTTATACTCGTCCCACTGTTTTTGTACCTCAGCCTTCAGTTTGGCGTGCTCCTCACTGACATCTTCATGAGCCAGGACTTTTTCTACAGCAGAAGCCAGGGCTTCTGTCATGGGAATATCTTTCTGTCTCTCAGGATCTGCGGTATTGAAAGCACCGCCGCAACGGAACGTATTGCCGCCTAAGGCAGACAGCTTCTCCACCAAAATAACGCTTGCCCCTTCCTGGGCTGCTGACAAGGCTGCCGACAGGCCTGCGCCGCCGCCGCCGATTACCAGCACATCCACCTGGGAATCTGCCAGAACGCTTTCAGCCTCTTCGCCACCCTCAACAGCTACGGCACGAAGCGCCTCTGCATCGCCGCCTGCCTGGGTGACACAATCTGCCACAGCGTCCAGGATTGCCTGTGAAGTGTAGGTTGCGCCGGATACGGTATCCACTCCCAGGCTTTGGTTCTGGATGATAGCAGCAGGAACCTTCTCAAAGGCGGCATCACTGATGCCCGTGGTCTCCCCGTGCTCTCCAATTGTAATCTCTGTAATAGCATCCTCACTGAATGTTACGGACAGCTCTACCGGGCCGTTGTTCCCCTGGGCGCTGGCCGTATAAGTACCTGGTGTGTAAACCCCTTGTCCGGCGGTTTCTGCCGCCGTTGTTTCGGCTGCTGTTGTCTCGCTTTTTGTGGTCTCTGCAGCTGTTGTCGTGGAATCACCTTTTCCACTACATCCACAGAGCAGAAGCGTCATGGACAACAAAATAGCTGCCATTTTTTTCATCTCTTTACACTCCTTCCTCTTTCCTTTTCGGTGACCACCTATATGTGGTTTGTTAACTGTACCATGTTTTGGGCCTCTTGTCAATTATGACCAAATCAAATTCCTGTTTTTGGTTAAATTCAATTCAAATTTACCAGAATATCTCTTAACAAAATATAAAATTGTATATTGACTGTCCTGTAACTGTACGGTTTATGATAGGAATATAAAAGACCAAGAAAGGAGAAAGTGTTATGAGAAAAATGAAAATTATGTGTACGGTTATCGCCAGTAGTGCTGCAGCAGGCTTGCTTTGGGCTTTTTTAGGAAAAAAGATAAAAATGTTGTCCGCTTCCCTGAATAGTTTTAAGGATGAAAATCTGGCACATACATTCCAGCATACGCCGGAGATACAACCCACCAGAAAAATCAGCAGGGGGAAACACACATATCAGTTTTCAAAGGAAAGCAATGTTACATTGGCGGACGGCTTTCAATATGAAGGTACGTTCTATCCGTCTGAAAAATTTATGGAAGACACAAAGACCTCTGCCATGCTTGTCATCAAAGATGATGTCATCCGGTATGAAAAATATTTTTTTGGAGGGAATGAAGAAACCTTGTTTTCCTCCAATTCGATGGGGAAATCGTTTGTGTCAGCTTTGATGGGGATTGCCATATCAGAGGGATATGTGGAAAGTGTTGAAGATCCCATCGGAAAGTACATACCGGAATTTGCAGGTACTAGGCTGGCGGGTATTCCCATCAGGGCTTGTTTGCAGATGGCTTCTGGAATTAACTTTAATGAAGAGAAGGATATGAGCGGTTTTTCCATGCGTACGCTGATGGGCTGTCCGGCTATGAAAGTCATTTCCAGGTACGGGATACAGGAAGAACCTTATACATACCGCAGATATCTGAGCATTAACACAGAAATTCTGGGG
>JAETTS010000418.1 GCA_021769025.1 Enterocloster bolteae | reverse complement strand
GTATTTGATCATTGTCTTCCCGTAGCTCCCTTAAAGCTGGCTGCTCTGGAAGGCTGCAGAGACCTGGCAACCCTTGTCAACAATCATATTGTCTCCTTCCGCAGAAGCAATATGGAGGAGCTCCTGCAACGAAAAGAAAATCTAAGCTATCGTGGTTATGATGTTGATTCTTACATTCTGGATTTAACATGTTATCGGTTTGGCACCGGGGAAGCGAAAGCGGTTATCAATGAATCGATCCGCGGCACCGATATCTATATCATGGCTGATGTCACCAATTACAGTCTGTCCTACACCATAAACGGCCGTGTCAATTATATGTCTCCTGATGATCATTATGAAGATTTAAAACGAGTAATCGGCGCCTCGGTATCTACCGCCCACCGTGTCAATGTTGTCATGCCTTATTTATATGAAGGCAGGCAGCACCGGCGGACAAACCGGGAATCTCTGGACTGCGCCATCGCTTTAAAGGAACTGGTGCAGATGGGGGTAAAAAACATCATCACCTTTGATGCCCACGATCCCCGGGTGCAGAATGCCATTCCGTTAAATGATTTCGATAACTTTATGCCCACCTATCAGTTTCTGAAAACCCTGTTTGAGCATGACAAAACTTTAACCATTGACAGAGACCATCTGATGGTCATCAGTCCTGATGAAGGAGCGATGGCCAGAGCCGTGTATCTGGCCAACCAGTTAAGCGTGGACATGGGGATGTTCTATAAGCGCAGGGACTACTCCCGAGTGGTAGATGGCCGCAACCCCATTGTTGCCCATGAATTTTTAGGCTCCTCTGTGGAGGGGAAGACCGTGTTGCTGATTGACGATATGATCGCCTCCGGCGAAAGCATGCTGGATACGGCAAAAGAACTTAAGGACCGAAAGGCCCACAAGGTCATCATCTGCTGCACCTTCGGTCTATTTACCCATGGCCTGGAGAAGTTTGACCAGTTCTATGAGAAAGGATATATTGATTACATTATTACAACCAACCTGATCTACCGGCCTGAAGAACTGCTTACGAAGAAGTGGTATCTGGAGGCGGATATGAGCAAATATCTGGCCGCCATCATCAATTCCCTGAATCACGACGTGCCTACCAGCACGGCGCTGGCATCCTCTACGTATAAGATCCAGACCCAGCTTCGAAACTATCTGGAAGAAGGGGGAGAATTCATTCTAAATTCTACGCCCCAGGATATTTTTTGAAAGGATTTCTCACCTAGGTTCTTTCAGGCATAAAAATGCTGCCAGATTTCCCCTCTCGTTTCCAAAGGCACGATGGGAAAACAGATATTCTGGGTTGCAGCGGGTGCAGACATCTGTAATTTGAATTTGTTCATGAGGCACCCCTGCTTCTCTCAGAATGATCTCATTGGCCTTCCACAGATCCAGTTGATACTTCCCATTGTTTTTTTCATAATACAGTTCTTGCCAGTGGGAAGAAGCAAATTTCTGTCTGAACGCTTCGATCACCTCACTGCCTACCTCAAAGCAGTCTCTACAGATGCTGGGCCCGATGCAGCAGAGCACATCTTCAGGCTTTGTCCCATAGGCCTCCTTCATCTTGTCCAGGGTTATCTTTCCCATCCCCTTCACAGTTCCCCTCCACCCGGAATGGCTTAATCCTATGGCTTTATGTACTGGATCCAGAATATATAGAGGGACACAGTCTGCATAAAAAGTCACCAGCGTAATTCCCGGCACATCTGTAATCAGTCCATCCACATCCTGATAATCCCGCTCCCTCACAATTCCCTTCCCCTCATCCTCCTCTGTCACCTTCTTCACATTCACCGTATGGGTCTGATAAGAAAGAACCATACGTTCCTTCTCCACTCCCAGTACCTGGGCCACTCTCCGATAATTCTCCATCACATGATCCGGATTGTCCCCTCTGGTGAACGTAAAATTCATGGTGGAATACTTCCCTAAGCTTACCCCTCCCAGCCTGGTAGAAAAACCATGGGCTACAAACCCAGTCTGTTGAAGAAGGGGAAACTGAAGCATATGAACCCCATTCTCAACCATGTCCTTAAGAATCTCTCTCTGCCCCTTTCTGTTCCACGGAATCATACTGTCCTTATCCATAGTCATCGTCTCATTCCCTCCCTCATTTTTATGAACTTCTCCATCCCTATTCTTTCTATTTTCCTTGCCAACTCTACCATTTCCGACGGCTCTATGATTTATGTCATTTCCCCTATTTCCTACTATCGTTGCCCCTCAACATGCATCCTTTATCATCCGAATCCTCTCTTCTCAAAACGCATCTCTCACCACCCGAATCTCCTCCCCCTGGATAGAGACCACATCAAACCGGCAAGCCGTCCCCTCTCTGTAATGGTGGCGGTAAAGATAATACTGGGCGGTATGCCGTATCCGCTTCTGTTTTTCCCAATCAACTGCTTCCTCCGGATACCCGCACCGTACGCTTTTCCGGTATTTGACCTCCACGAATACCAGATACGCTCCATCCCTGGCCACAAGATCAATCTCCCCCATCCTGTCCCTGAAATTCTGTTCCAGGATCGTATACCCCAAACCTTTCAAAAAAGCAGCCGCTTTTTCTTCATAACGGCTGCCTATGTCTCTCTTATTCCTCAATCCGTTCCTCCACAAACTTCTTTATAAAGCTTCTCCTGTGGATAGGGCAAGGCCCATGCTCCTTCAAAGCCTGAATGTGCGCCGCCGTCCCATATCCTTTATGTTTCCCAAACCCATATTCCGGAAAAAGCTGCTCATACTCCACCATCATCCGATCCCTGGTTACCTTGGCCAGAATACTGGCTGCTGCAATGGACACGCTCTTGGCATCCCCCTTTACAATAGGGACCTGAGAAATCTCCATCAGGGGAATGGTCACCGCATCATTGAGGAGAATCTCCGGCCTCACCTTCAGCTGCCCAATAGCCAGCC
>JAETTS010000417.1 GCA_021769025.1 Enterocloster bolteae | reverse complement strand
GCAGATAGGCAAAATGCCGGAAAACAATATGGTATGAAAGATTGTGACGGGGTTTAAGAACAATATGAAAGAGGACAAGCGGATTCCCCTTCCGCAAGCATTTTCAGAGAGAATGGAAAGGCTTCTTGGGGATGAATATCCGGCGTTTATAGAAAGCTATGAGAGAGAAAAGACATCCGGGCTTCGGCTTAATCCGCTGAAGTGGAAGGCCGCAGACAGGGAAGGGGCAGCTGCAGGCGGATGGCGGGAAGAAGAGGCATTCCGAGAGAAGCTTAAGACAGAACTAGGGCTTCGTAAGATCCCATGGGCGGCAGAAGGATATTACTATGAGGAGGAGAAGCGGCCTGGAAAGCATCCGCTCCATGAGGCAGGGGCCTACTATATCCAGGAACCCAGCGCTATGGCGGCGGTGGAACTTCTGGCTCCTGAACCGGGGGAGCGGATCCTGGATCTGTGCGCGGCTCCCGGAGGAAAGAGCACCCAGATCGCCGGAAAGATGGGGCAGATGGGCCTTTTGGTAAGTAACGAGATTCATCCTGCCAGGGCCAGGATCTTATCTCAGAATGTAGAGCGGATGGGAATCGGAAATGCTGTGGTGACGAATCAGGATTCCCAGACGCTTCTTAAACATTTTCCGGAGTTTTTTGACAAGATTCTGGTGGATGCGCCTTGTTCCGGAGAGGGGATGTTCCGGAAGGACCAGCAGGCCAGACTGGAGTGGAGCGTGGAACAGGTTAAGCTCTGTGCCAGACGCCAGGAACAGATTCTGGATCACGCTGCCGGTATGTTGAAAGCCGGAGGAAGGCTGGTCTATTCTACCTGCACCTTCTCGCCGGAAGAAAATGAGGGAAGCATTCAGGGATTTTTAAACCGACACAAAGATTTTGTTCTGGAAGATGTTGGGAGTTTGGCAGGTTTTTCCTCTTTTGGACACGGACAGCCTGGATGGATTGAGGGCGGAAGGGAAGAACTGTCAAAAACCTTTCGCATCTGGCCCCACAGGACAGAAGGAGAAGGGCATTTCCTTGCAGTCTTAAGAAAGGAATGCCTGGAACCGGAAACGAAGGAAACAGAATTTACAGAGGCAAAAAACTTTAAGAAGATTAGGCAGGCAACGAAAAAGAACAGCAAAAATAGCGGAATATGGGAGGCCTGGGGAATCTGGCAGCAGTTTGCAGACGCAGAATTGGCAAAAACCAATCGTGGCAGTGAAACGGAAAGGGTTGGGAATGTCTGGGAGACTGGTTGCCCGGTAATGTTTGGCGGCCAGCTGTATGTGATTCCATTGGAGATGCCGGATATCAAAGGGCTGAGAGTGCTGCGACCAGGGCTTCACCTGGGAGAGATTAAGAAGAACCGTTTCCAGCCGTCCCACAGCCTGGCGCTGTATCTGAGAAAAGAACAGGTGAGGCAGTGGGTTTCCCTGGAAGGGAACACAGAACTGATTCAGAGATATGGAAACGGCGAGACCATAGATATAAGCTGCCTGGAGGGAGTACATAGGTCTCCCCTGGAAAAGGGGTGGGTGCTTATGGCAGTTGACGGAGTCTCTGCCGGGTGGGCAAAGCTGACAGGCAATATGCTGAAGAACCATTATCCCAAAGGGCTGCGCAGGCCGGTGTGAGGATCATGAAAAGCCGCGACAGGCTTCATTTATAGATAAATGCCATATCATCTGGAAGGGCCGCCTCAAACACCATTTTCTTCTTCGTTATAGGATGCAGAAACTCCAGGCGGTGGGAATGAAGGGACTGCCTGGGGATAAATCGATAATCCGGATTGTAGAGGAAGTCTCCTAAAAGCGGGTGGCCGATGTGCTTCATGTGAACCCGAATCTGATGGGTCCTGCCGGTCTCAAGAATCAGAGACACCAAAGAGCAGTCAATGGCCTGATTATAACAGACGGGGCGGTAGCAGGTGCAAGCAGTTTCCCCGCGTCCATAATCCACCTGTCTCATGATGGTGGAATCCTTTGCCCGTGCAATAGGCGCATTCACATACCCTTCGGCAGATATTTTTCCGGATACTACAGCCAGGTATTCCCGGTGGATCTGTCTTTTCATTACCATTTCCGACAAAATCGCAGAACTGAGCCCGTGGCGGGCAATGATCAAAAGCCCAGTGGTATCCCGGTCCAGCCGGTTTACCACCCGGTAGACAAAGGTTTCCCCTTTCTCCTTAAAATAATAGGCCATCCCATTGGCTAGAGTATGTTCATAATGTCCTTGGGAAGGATGGATAGGAAGCCCGGCAGGTTTATTAACCACCAGAAGATCCTCATCTTCGTAGACAATATCCAATTCCATGGCAGTAGGCACAATCCCATTGGAATCCTCCGGCTCCTCCAGCCTCACCTCCAAAATCTCCCCTTGGCGAAGCAGCCTGTTAGAGTAAACCCTCTCCCCTCCCACAGACAACCCCATAGGCATCTGCTTCAACCGGATCATCAAATGCTTTGAATACCCCTGCTTCCTTAAAAATTGCTCAACCGTTTGAGAAATATCCTGACATGTGATATGATAAGTAAGTATTTTTTTCATAGAAAGATTCTATCATGGAAGAAGCGCATTGACAAGAGCAGACAAGATGGTAAAATATACAGTGAAAGTGTTGACCGGCGGCGCAGGATCAGCCGTGCTAGCACGAGCTGATCCTGCGACATCGGTCAACCAAGCGGGTATGAGCAAGGAGGCCGCCAGGCCGGATTGCGAATACACGCGGCGATTGCGAAGCAATCGACTTTCACGGAAGGCCGGGAAAGCCAAAAGAAAGGCAAGCCAAAAGAAAGGCAACCCGCCGTCCCAGCCCGCCCACACATAATCCAAAGGAGAGGTGCAAAATGGAAAGACAAATGGCGTTCCACGTTCTGGAACTAAAAGAGACGAAAGACGAGCCAACAATCCAGGAGGCGTACAGAGGATT
>JAETTS010000416.1 GCA_021769025.1 Enterocloster bolteae | reverse complement strand
GCTTTCAATGCCATTGTGTCATACTGGGACCGCATTATATTCTGGCTGCCAGCGGATTGATGTCAGTTACATGTTTTCTTATATTTCTGTATGGAATGTCCCTTCTCTCCCTCCCTTCTGCCTGTTTTTTATCTATGCATCATCCCCGTACCTTCCTGTCTGTCGTGTATCCCCTTGTTCACTGAGAATATGATACCGGATGTTCTATCCTGTCTTCAGTAGCTTTTACCACAAACCGAAAAAAATGCTATTCTCCGATCATTATTTTTATTATTTCTTCATTGGTCTGCCTCATTCCCTGCTTTCCCAAACGCCCCACGTTGAGAAGGGTTTTCTCCACCCCTTTTGTCACGATGCCGTCTCCCCCCTAAAACTGCTGTCCCTGGCTGTACATATGGTATCCTAAAATCCCTGCGTCCACTGCCAGGGCGATCTTGCCTGCACAGGATGCCTTGGCTCCGTCGCAGACCATACCGGAGGCGATGGCAAGGGCATTGACCACCGTATGAACCACTTCCTCAAATCCGCCTCCACACAGATAGGCGATCCCCGCTCCGGCCCCTGCTCCGGCGCTGACGGCTCCGCAGTATGCAGACAGCCGGCCAATGGGCGTCTTCTGATGAATCGTGGTCAGATTGGAAAGGGCAAGAGCCCTGTACCGTTTCTCTTCCTCTGCCCCTGTCGCCTCTGCATATACCAATACCGGAACCGATGACGTGATTCCCTGATTTCCGCTTCCGGAATTGATGATAACCGGCAATTCGCACCCATTCATCCTGGCATCCGATCCTGCTGCCGCCATAGCCCTGGCTCTGGTATGTACATCATTGGCCTGTGTGTTTAAAAGAACCGACCCGATGTTGGCCCCATAGTCGCCTCGCAGCCCTTCCTGGGCAATTGCCCAATTATACTGAATCTGTGGATCCAGGATATCTTTTATGTCCTCCACCGAAACCGTGTTGATAAAATCCCAGATTCCTTCCATACTAAGTAGCTTTCTGTCCGTCAAGCCCTTTCCCTCATCCCAGCGCCCTCCAGCCTCCTTTAAGATCCTGCCGTCTTTCTCAATCAGGACCACATTGGTATGGTAACCTGCAATTCGTACCTTAGCGTATGAATGGTCCCTGTAGAGCGTAATGACAAGATCAAAAATGACCCCCTGATCCACATGCTCCACAACAATCTGTGCATGCTCCATAAATTTCTTCATCTGTATGATCTGCTCCTTGGTCGTCCCGGAAATCACCTCCAGGCCTTTGGATGCGTCCCCCGCGATGACTCCAGCAGCAGCCGCTGCAGGGATTCCTCTCTGGTGATCCGTATTGGGCACAATCACTGATTTCACGTTCTTGATGATGCTTCCGCTGGCTTGTACCACCACCCGGTCCGGTATCTTCCCCAGGGTTTCCCTGGCGATGGCTGCCCCATATGCAATGGCAATGGGTTCCGTACATCCCATGGCCGGAACCAGTTCCTCCTTCAAAATCTGAATGTACGCCTGATACCGGATGTCTGTTTTCTCCATAGTCTTTTCCCTTCCTTTTTTACATAGTATATCCTTTTCTCTCTCACCCCTTCAGTAGCCTTTGCCACAATTACAGGCTTTTGCGGAATAAATTGACTTTTTTATGTGCATCGCTTATGATAAGAGCAATCTGAAAGAAACATATAAAAACACACTGCTATTTTTCTGAAGGGAAGGTTGCTATGGAAACATTGAGGATTGCTTTATGCGAGGATGACCCAGATGAGCGCCAGTACCTGCTCTCCCTGATCCAGTCATGCGCTGTTGCCGCCCAGGTTTCTATGTTTGAAAATGGAGATGCGTTTTTAACTGGTTATCAGGCCGACCAGTTTGATCTGATCCTTATGGATATCTATATGAGTGGCATCTCCGGCGTGGATGTGGTAAGGCAGATACGGATATCAGAAAAGCAGGTGCCCATCGCTTTTGTCACTTCCAGCCAGGATTATGCACTGGATGGTTACCGCCTGCATGTATCCAGATATTTGGAAAAGCCAGTATCCCGGGAAGCCATGGAAGAACTGCTTCTGTTTGCCAAAGAACAGTTGTCCCAACAACCAGGCATCACCCTGTTATCCTATGGGAAGCCCCTTATCATCCCTGTCCGGAATCTTTCATACATCGAACAGAACGCCCACTATCTGATGTTTTATCTCTCTGGCGGACAGATGATAAAGAGTAAAGGAAAGCTGGATGATCTCATGCCCCAGCTGGATGATCCTTCCTTTTTCCGCTGCCACAAAAGTTATCTTGTCAATCTGGCATATGTTACGGGAATCGATCAGGAAATGATGGTATTTTACATGAAAGAAGGGAACACTGTTTACATCCGGCGGGACTTGTTTAAAAAGGCAAAGAATGCTTGGGAATTATGGCTTTATAACATGGCACGAAAAAAAGGAGCCTCGCAAAACGAAGCTCCATAAGTGGTTTTTGTCATTCCTTCCATCTGCCGTTTTCATCTACTTCATATCCGTCCAGGGTTTTTTCGCTCTGGTACATGGCACCGTAAGGCCTGCTGCCTTTTGTCCCGTTATACTTCCAGGCTCCGGACTCCTTATCGTATGTCCAAACCGGTTCTGAACCCACAGGATTCATAAAATACCATTTTCCGTCTATCTGATGCCAGCCAATCATCATCTGGCCTCCTAAGGGATGTAAATAGTACCAAAATCCATCCTGGCTATCCTGATACCATCCCTTATGCATCCCTCTTTTACTGTCTATATAATACCATTGGCCGGTTCTGCCATCCAATACCCACCCCTCTTTCCGATACCCATTCTCACCAAAGGCCCACCATGCGCTCCCTATATAGGCCCAGGCAATATTCTCTCCCGCATTTTGGCTTCCCGTTTCCACTGTCCTGCCACGCTCCCAGGTTCCATCCCCATGCCGGTAGCGCCAT
>JAETTS010000415.1 GCA_021769025.1 Enterocloster bolteae | reverse complement strand
AAATATGAAATCAACCAGAATCAGTGTGGGTTTTTCATGAAACAGGGACGTTTTATAAAGCTGTTGTTTTGTGGAACCTATCGTTACCTGCAGGCAGCAGGTTATGAGGTATTTATCGAAAATATGGAAGGGGCTGTCAGATTCGGAAAGGTTCCCAAGGAGATTCTGTTGGAGAACAAAGAGTTTGCAGGGAAGGTTCTGGCGGTGACCATTCCGGAGGGCTTTATCGGAATCTTGAGAAAGAACGGCACGCCTCAGGCCTGCTTGACAGAGACAGAGTATCTGTTCTGGAATCAGTGGGAACAGTACGATGTGGCATTGATGGATATGCGGCAGCCAGAGATGGATGGAGAGGTAAGCTAAGCCTATCTGTCCCACATCCCCCTTACGTATTACAAAAAAATAGAGATTCAACCAGGAGAAATGGGAATTCTCTACTATAACAATCAGGTAGTAAAGGAACTGAATGCGGGAACTTACTTCTATTGGCTGTATGCCAAGGATGTGGTTGGACGGATTGTGGATTTGAAGACCCGCTCTCTGGAAGTGACAGGACAGGAAATCCTGACAGCAGACAGAATCGGGGTAAGAATCAATCTGACTTGTACATACCGGGTGGTAGAGCCGAGAAAAATGATTGAGACCATTCGGAATTTGGAGAATCAGATCTATGGGTGCGTTCAACTGATCATCCGGGAGTATATTGGCCGCTATCGTCTGGATGAGCTGCTGGAGCAGAAAGAAGAAATCTCAGGATTTATCTTTAAGAGGTTGAAGGAAGAGGAGGCGGAATATTGTGTCCAGTTTCAGAATGCCGGAATCAAGGATATCATCCTGCCAGGGGAGATCCGGGACATTATGAATACTGTGCTTGTGGCGGAAAGGAGGGCCCAGGCCAATGTGATCACGCGACGGGAGGAAGTGGCCTCTACCCGTTCTCTTCTGAATACGGCGAAGCTGATGGATGAGAATAAAACGCTGTATAAGTTGAAGGAGATGGAATGCCTGGAGAGGATCTGCTCCCAGGTGGGAAATATCCAGGTTTCCGGAGGAGGGGCATTGCTGGAGCAGCTGAAGGCACTGATGCATTGAACATTTAGACAAAAGCCGTAATGGCATATGTTTTGGCATAATAACGGTATCGGCCCATGACGGATTAGCGCAGTGATCATTCATGGGCTGAATAGCAATGAAATATTACACTTTTTTTAAATTGTTATAGGATATCTTGTTGGTTTAATTTTATAGTGATATAATACAAAAAGTTTACGGTGTGCCAGATGGCGAGGGAACGACTGATGGAGACCGTTGCATTCCACTTACAGGAGTTAGGTCTGATTGCAACCGTTTGCAGGTGCAAGAAGAATTCAGGGAATGCATAGAATGAAAGTAAGGAGGAACAAGAGAGTATGATGAGTGAACATGAAAGCGCGAAATTCGAGCGCGTTGGAAGTTCCTATGTACTGATGGTGCTGGGCGCAGGGGTTCTCCTGCCCATATTGCTATCGCTTATCGCATGCATTAGCCAAGGGGACTTTCGCCTGTCAGTGATGCTGCCGTTGGCGCTGGTGTTTGGTATTATGGTGTGGATTGTGCTGATATTGATGATCGGATGGGGAAGCTTTTCAGCCCCCTTTGTGAAGCATACATCAAAGAAAGTGAAGGATCTTCCGTTCCGGTTCAACAGCTCCTTTCGGGGGAGAGGCGGAATTCTCTACATCGATGTGGCTAATGGGGTGATTGGCTTTATTTCCGCGTACAATCCGTTTAAGATTCAAATTTTCAGCGGGGCCCGTCTCAGCAAGATGCAGACACTTGCATCGGCGATGACAGGGGTTCGTTTTGTGTTTAACATAGATAACAAAAAAGTATCCATGTACACCTTGCTTACCAACCGGGCCTACAGCATCAAAAGCGGGATCGGTGCGGAGGCTGTGTCCAAGGCCGATACATTTGTAGAACTTTTGAAAGCAGCGAAGAGCCAGGCAGAGAGGAATCAATAAGCCATGGAGTTTACCTATTATTTGCCGGAGATTCTGTTCGGGGCCATGGCTTTGGCGGCAGCCGTATGGGGGATCGGCCTGGCGATGGAACTTTCACGAGGTAAGAAAGGGGAGGCAAGCTGTATTTACTGCAAGGGAAAAGCGGTAAAAGAACCCTATGGGCCGTGTTTGTTTTTGCTTCCCCTGCATTTTGGAGAGACGTATGAAGATTCGGAGGAATTTCTTCGCAGAAATATGCAACCGATTTACAAAAAGGAACAGATACCCACAGGCATGAGAGCCTGCTGGCTGGAGGTCTATCGATGCGAACGGTGTGAGAACCGGCAGGTGAAGATCACGGATTTTTTAGATGTCCGCGGGGAGGAGCATGTTAAGAAATGCTATGATTTTTCCTATGAATCTTTTCGGCCGCTGGTGGAGCAGTGGAGGGAGATGGCTTCCATGGGGGCTTTTGTGAGAACAGCAGAACAGGGAATTCATGGAAAGGCGGACAGCCGAATAACAAGAGGAGGAGAGTTTTGAAACAATGAAGACAGTGGTTAAGGCATTGGAGTTTATTGTAGTGATTGTAGCGTTGGTGGTAGGAATCTACGTTGGCAAGACAATAGGCGTAGAGTCTATGCTTCGCAAGAATCTGGAGCCGGTTACGTTAGCCAAGACAGAAGAAGGGCTTCCGGAAGAATGCATCGGAAGACCGGCTGCAGATGACATTCCCAGAATCCAGGATTTTGCTGCATGGGAGGAAGCGTGGGATACAAGCTACATAACCATTGAGCCTAAAAGTATAGTTGCCAGCGGAGTGGGCGTGCGCTATCCATGGGTGTCTATATATAACCGCTCCAGAAGAGGTGGACAGAGAAGAAAGCCAGATGTGATAAACACCAAGTTTGATATTTTCAATGAGTATGGTGAGTATTATCTGGTTCAGTTAC
>JAETTS010000414.1 GCA_021769025.1 Enterocloster bolteae | reverse complement strand
CACATGGACGGTCCCGGCACGGCCCACGCCCTGGCTGTGGTAGGTCCAGTAGTCCTCCAGACCGGAATAGTTCACATAGGAAATATCAATCCTCGGCCGCATATCCTGGTAACCGTTATCACAGTCCGATGAGAGGAATTCCGTATAGCCGGACATTTCATAATCGTCCTTGAACATCAGCCCAAAATTATTCCCATTCTGGTACCAGTCTTTCACAAGGCGGGTCACATCCAGGGTCACATATTTCTGTTTGTCCCCCTTAAATTTGCACAGGTCCTGTACCACTTCCTCATAGACCGGCTTATTATACCAGTTGATTGTTGCGGAATCCCAGTCCTGGAGCACCCGGTGTACCCGGATCGTCCTCTCCTTTCCATCCTCCGCCAGAGATACCAGCACCAGCCTGGCATTAACCACCATGTCCCCTGGCTTGATCCCCGGAAGCTTGAACTTCAGGAAGCTTCTCTGGACGTTGTCCCCGCCCATCGTCTTCAGGAGGATGCTGTTCTGGAAATTGTCTTCCTCCAGGAGGGAATCCACATGGGCATCCATGATCTCGTCCCTGTTTTTGGAGGTAGTCGTCACCGGATCCACCACGACCGGGTATTTCCGCTCCGGTGCCGTAAGCCATTTCTCATCCGCCTGGAAAATAATGCGGCAGCGACCCTGTTTATCCGGGGAAAGGGATACTTTTATGGCCTCAGATCTCTCCCCTGCAGCATCCTTCATATAGGGGGCAGATACAGTGAATTTCTCGTTTTTCTCCTCATCCAGGAAGGATACCCGGTTGTTTCCCTGGACTGCGTGGAGTTTTTTCAGCTTATAAAGGAAGGCGAAGCTTCCCGGGACATCCGGGGAGGCAAGGATCAGGTCCTCCTTTACCTTTTCACCGGTCACGCGGCACCGCAGGTCCACACCCGGAAGGACCCCGGAATAAAGGATCTGTTTTCCATCCATGCCGTATCTCTGAGCCCGGGCCTTCTGCGCCCCTTCCATGCCCCAGGTAAGTTCCTCGCCGTCCTTCGATACGGTGACGGTTCCCTGCTCTTTCGCCTGGTTCTTAAAGCGGATCTTCAGTCTGCCTTTTTTGTTTACAAAATCCTTGGGGGCTTTCCCTGAAGCATCTCGCGCGGCAGCTTCCTCAGAAGCCTCCTCAGAAAGGCTGTCGTCCATTTCCTGCCAGGAGCCGTCTTCTTCCTGGTAATGTACGGCATCCAGATAGATCTCCGCCGTCATGGAATGGTCCTGGTTTTCAAATACCTTTGTATTTGCAGTTCTTTTTTCTGCTATTTCACGTCGTTTCATATTATTTCTCATTTTTTCTTCTGTTTTTCTCTATTATCTTTTGTTTTCTTATCAAGAGCTCTTTGATGGATTTATAATATCAAACAAACGTTCTTTTTACCATAACAGATGTGTGGTATTTTCTAACACATTTGAGGTATTTTTTACCATATTTGTTGGGTTTTCATTTTTTCCCGTCTTCCGGCCTTTTTATACAGAGAATTTCTTCCACCGGAACTTCCAGAATCTCTGACATCTTTATTAATATCTGGATGTTCATGGCTATGGTTCCGTTCTCTATACGGGACATGGTCATGTTGGAAGTCCCAAGTGCGCAGGCCAGGCCATCCTGGGTGTAGTCTTTTCGTTTTCTTAGTTTTTTCACTTGCTCGCCTATTGCAAGTAAATTTTCATCATAAACTTTCTTCAAAGCTTCTCCTCCTTTGTAAAATTCCCGGCTAATTTCTTTCCCGTGTCAGGCTATAGAGATCATCGAACAGAATATTCGTATTTACCACCCGAAGAACTCTGGCCGTTCGGTCAATCCCTGAAACCATACCGGTCTGCTGAAGATATTCATTCCGGCAAAAATAAACCACCGTAACAATCTCATTCTTCTGCACCTGGCGCAGTTCACGGTCCAGGGCTTCCTGATATTCCTCTGAGAGCTCCATCCTGGAAACGGTCAGCTTTTCTTTTTTATGAAGTGCCTCCTCGTAGCCCTTCAGGGCAGCAAAAGGCATAAACTGTTTCGCACGCTCTTCTCTTGGCATCTTTGCTCTAGCAGCCACTTTTATGACCTCCGATCTGGCAGTTCCGCTCCATTGTGGTAGCTCCTGCCTGCAGATTCATGCCCCGCACCAGGGCGTTTTTGCCGTATTTTCCTTTAATATCCAGTATTGCTTTCTGCATCCTGTGTTCTCTGTCCAGCCGGTCAGGATCTGTAAAAAGGTCATACTGCTGATAAGTCTCCTCCACCACATTATTAAAGGTTAAAGACATTCGCCGCACAGGCGTATGGCGGTCTCCGATCCGCTCGTACAGCCCGGCTGTGTACTCCATGATCCGATTGGCAGAACTTGTGGTTACGGACATGGAGGCTGTTCCGTGCGCGGGCTTTCGCTCCAGCCTGTTGGAATATCCCACGTGCAGGGTGATGGAGCTGGTTACCAGCCCTTTTTCCACCAGTTCCAGGCAGAGAAGATCTGCCATTTCCTTCACAATCAGCTTCCCTTCCTCAAATCCATAATCCCTGCTCAGCACCTGTCCGCTGGAAAGAGAATTGCTTCTGGGCTTATAGGCCTTAATGTCAGCCATGGTGGTGGTTTCTCTTCCCCAGGCATGGTCGATCAAAAGCTCCGCATCGATCCCGAACATTTTATAGAGCATCTCTTCATCTGCTGCCGCCAGTTCTCCCATAGTGGTGATCCCGGCGCGGCAAAGGCGCCTGGAGATTCCCGGGCCAATCCTCCAGAAATCCGTCAAAGGCTTGTGCCCCCAAAGTTCTTTTCTGTAAGACTCCTCATCCAGAATTCCAATGTGGTCATCCACATGCTTGGCGGTAATGTCCAGGGCAATCTTAGCCAGGTAGAGATTGGTTCCGATTCCGCAGGTAGCGGTAATTCCCGTACTTTCCAGAACATCCTCCATAAT
>JAETTS010000413.1 GCA_021769025.1 Enterocloster bolteae | reverse complement strand
ATACAGTATACCACGATAACACCTGCTACAATCAGGATAACTCCCATCATATTGGCATACCCGTAATTATTGTCCATCATGGATGCTTTATATAGGTAGAGAGGAAGATTCAACGTCTTATCCCCCGGCCCTCCATTGGTGGTTAAGTAAATAAGTTCAAACTCCCGCAGCTTGCTGGTGGCCGCCAGGATCACGCAAGTACCCATGACCGTCCGTATCAGCGGCAGCCGTATCCTTAAGTTCACCTGCATGTTGCTGGCTCCGTCGATCTTCGCCGCCTCCACCACATCCTCTGGTATGGACATGATTCCTGCCAGTACCAGGATGACGATCAGCCCACTATACAAAAGCCAGGTAAGGGTCACTGTGAAAAAGGCGGAATTCTGCTCAAAAAACCAGTTCTTGTTAAACGGCTTTCCTATGATCTGTGCAATAAAGGAATTTAACAGACCGTACTTGGCATTGAACACATTGAGGAAAATCACACCCAGAGCTGCAGCCGACACCACATTGGGTATCATATAAATGGTCCGAAGTACCTTCCATCCCTTAAGCCTGCGGGCCAGAAGAAATGCGATCACGGTTCCCAACCCTACGTGGATGACCGACTGAAGCACCACCCAGATGATTGTATTTTTGATTGCCGTCTTCATGCGGGCATCTTCTAAAAATGCATAGATGTAATTCTCAAGCCCTACGAACCGAAAGATACCTCCGGCCTTCCATTCAAAGAACGAGCTTCCAAATACGATACACATAGGAAGCAGATAGATCAATCCGAACAGAAGTAGACAGGGCAAAAGAAAGCTTATCAGTTTCCATCGTTTCACTCTCATGCGTTATCTCTCCATTTCCCGGCCGCCTCCCGACAGATCACCTCTGCAGGGAGGCGGCCCTATCATTGCCAATACTATTTCCTGTTATCCATCCCACATTCATCCACAGGAAAACCAGATACTAGTCAGAAACCACGTTAATTCTTGGCTGCCGCATCCGTAAGCGCCTGTGCAAACTGCTCCGGCGTGATCTCCCCCTGAGCCAGAAGAGGATACTGGATGCTGATCTCATCCACCACGTTGGCATACCACAGACTCTGGAAATCGTTGATGCTGTGGGATGCCTTGCCTGCATTTTCAATGACTTCGTTTACTAACGGAGCTGTCTTATCCGATGTGATGCCGTCTACAGCCGGAATATCTCCTGTGATCTCCAGCATCAGTTTCTGGCTCTCCTCGTTGGTAAGGAACTTAACAAATGTCAGGGTTGCCTCCAGCGCCTTCTCATCCTTAGATCCGATGTTGAATCCGATCTTACCGCTGTTGTACATCACTCCGCCTGGATACATCGCTGTCCCAATCTTGTCGGCAAAACCTTCCTCCACCATGTTGGTGTCATAGAAATCACTTACCATCCAGGGGCCGTTGGCGATGATAGCTGTCTCTTCCGTAAAGAAGTTCCCGGCAGCATTCTCATAGGCACCGCCTACCGCATCGCTGGTAGTATAGTTCTGGAACATTCTCTGAATATTTCCTGCTGCCTCAATAAACTCCGGAGTATTATAATCCTTAGGCAGGTTGGTATTCATGAATTCCTCTCCTGCATCCGTCTGGCCGATCATGGCTCCAAGCATTAGAGAGGTAACCCATCCGCTGTCAGCGGTGTCCATGGACAATGGAGTAATCCCTGCCGCCAGCAGCTTGTCACACTGCTCGAAAAATTCATCCCATGTCTCGGCTGGCTTCTCGATACCTGCCTGGGCAAACAAATCCTTGTTGTAAAAATATCCAATGGCCTGTCTTGCATAAGGAATTCCATAGATCTTCCCGTCTCTGGAGTTCACCTCCCAGGAGACATCCGTACCCATCTTCTTCCACTCATCATCAATGTAGGGAGTCAGATCCACCAGCTTATCCTGCATAGTATCGATCAAATTGTATCCCCCCGTACAGAATGCATCCGGAAGAGAATCGGAAGAGTATAACACCTTGATTTTATCCACATAATTCTGGTCTCCGGCAATCTCCTCAATATTGACCTTGATGCTGTCTCCATACTCTGCATTGAATACTTCCATCCGGTCCTCAAACCACTCCTTAAAGGTGTTGACACCTACCCACATGGAAGGAAACGTGATCTCAACCACTTCACCGCTTCCCCCTGCATTCTCCTTAGAATCTCCTTTCTCAGCCTGAGCCGTCGTCTCTGTGGAGGCTGCACCTGAATTGGCAGAATCCTTTGCGCCTCCGCCATTTCCAGAACCTCCTGAACTGCATCCTGCAGCCATTCCCAGAGTCATCACACCTGCCAGTGTCAACGCCAACATGTTTCTTGCTTTCATAAACGGTTCCTCCTTAAAAAATATAATTTATGTTTTTTAACTTTCTACCCTTTGATGGACCCGGTCACCATGCTTTCCGTCACCTGCTCCTGGAGCACAACGTAGATAATGATACTTGGCAGAATCACCATGGTAAGGGCTGCAAACATAGCCGTATAATTAAAGGAAAACTGGGAAGTAAAATAATTAAGTGCCAGGGGAAGGGTCCGGATGCTGGTTCTCTTTGTCAGAATCAGGGCAAACATAAACTCATTCCATGACATAAGGAACTGAAGGATCGCTCCCGTAGCCAGTCCTGACTTGGCAAGGGGAAAGACGATGGTAAAAAACGTCCGGTAAAATCCTGCCCCATCGATATAAGCCGCCTCCTCCAACTCCTTTGGGATTCCCTGAAAATAGCTTTTAAATACAAACAGGGAGGTGGGAAGCCCCAGAGCCGCGTAGACTAACACCAAACCGGTTCTGGTATCAAACAGCTTGATCCCTGTCATGATCCGGTAAATCGGCATCAGTAGAGCCGATGTGGGAATCAGCATGGAAGCTGACAAAAGCAACGTGAGAAACGTGCTTCCTTTAAACCGATACCTGGCCAGTACATA
>JAETTS010000412.1 GCA_021769025.1 Enterocloster bolteae | reverse complement strand
CAGTGTATCCGAAGGATACACGGAGCCGCTCTTCCTACAGGTGAAATCAGTGATGCAGAACCAATACGTGAGGATTCACTGGGGATGCATATTGAATATGACCGGAGGAAGGAAGAAATTGGTAAGATAGCGGCTTCACTGGTTACGGACAGCGGTTGGGTGTTCATAGGACAAGGAACCACCTGTTACTATATTGCCAGAGACTTGGCCAAGCGGGTGGAGGTCAATGTATTGACGAATAATCTTTTGGCAGCCCAGGCACTGGCTAAGAATAAACAGGCTAATGTCATTTTCACCGGCGGGAATCTGGTACATAGCCATCTGTATGTAGCAGGTGAGATGTTCATGCGTAATCTGGATAAAGTGTATATATCTAAGGCATTTATGGGGGTTGGAGGAGCGGACTTGTCTGTTGGATACACAGTGAATTACTCCACAGAGTTAATTGTATACCAGACCATAAAGGCAATTGCTGACCAGCTAATCATTGTATTGGATTCTTCTAAATTTAACCGTACCACATTTCTCAGCCTGGGTTCTTTGACTTTTTCTGATGTGATTATATCGGATAAAGGAATCCCTGCATCTTACAGAGAATTTTATGAAACGAATGGTGTCAAGGTTTTGAACTAGCGCTAATTTGGAACCCCACGTTTGTCCGAACACGCTACAGGTTGCAAAGGGGAGCCTCTGTCACAATGGTTCCCTTTCGTTTCTTAAAATCCAAGAGCAGGATACTTTATTTGAAAATACATGATTCTAATTCGGGAACTTTTCTATCTATGATTCAGTTCTATATCTGTCACGATTCCCGTGATTTCCTCAAAACCGCAATTGAAAACTGCATAAAGACGGCCGGACTATATAAGAGTAAAAACACCATAACAGGGCGAGTTACCGCCTTTGGATGTTAGAGGAGAATATGATGATAATTCAAGGTGTGAGGTACATGACAGATTTTGAGGCCAAAAAAGCTATTTTGGATATAGGAAAGCGCATGTATGACAAAGGCTTTGTGGCCTCGAATGATGGGAATATCAGCTGCAAGGTAGGAACAAATACCATATGGACCACGCCGACTGGTGTCTCAAAAGGTTTCATGACCCAGGATATGATGGTAAAGATGGATTTGAATGGAAATATCTTGATGGGGAGATATAAGCCCTCATCAGAGGTAAAGATGCACTTAAGAGTTTATAGAGAGAATCCGGATGTGCAGGCAGTGACACATGCTCACCCGCCTGTGGCTACCAGTTTTGCTATTGCAGGAATCCCCTTGGATAAAGCAGTGCTGACGGAAGCTGTTATGGGATTAGGTACCATACCTGTGGCGCGTTATGCGACGCCAGGTACAGAGGAAGTACCGGATTCTATTGCTCCCTTTGTGAATACCCATAATGGCGTGCTTCTGGCTAATCATGGTGCTTTGACATGGGGAAAAGATGTGTATCAGGCATTTTACAGATTAGAATCGGTTGAGTATTACGCTACGATCCTGATGTATACGGGTTATATAATTGAGCGTCAGAATACGCTTTCCTCCAGCCAGGTAGAGCGGCTGCTTGAAATCAGAAGGAAACTGGGCATCACCACGGGAGGTATCCCTACCTGCGCCGGCGTTAATGAGGCCGATGTACAGGGGCAGAGAAGAAGCTCCGATGAGCTGTCTGAGTCACTTAACCTAAAGGGAGTAACAAGGCTTATTAGACCAGGGGACGTTCAGCAGGGAACAGGGGAGAGGCCGTCTGCACCAGACAAATCAAAAGAAGAAATTATTGGGGAGGTAGTGAGGCGGGTTTTGGAGCAATTGAAGCAGAATCATTAGGGGGATACTATCATGGAAATAAGTGAAAAAGAGATAGAAGCCATTGTGCGGAGCGTGTTATCCGGATTGGCACAGAAGGATTTTCAGGCAGGTGCATTACATATAAATGACAGGACGTGCAGCAATGGGCAGGATGGGATTTTTGAACAGGTTGAGGATGCCATTGAAGCGGCTAGAACAGCACAGAAGGAATGGATACATAGATATAAACTGGAAGACAGAAAAAGAATCATTGAGGCTATTCGGGCGGCATCCCGTGCTCATGCCGAATCTTTGGCGAGGATGGTCCATGAGGAAACAGGAATGGGGCGGTATGAGGATAAGATTATAAAACATATGGCTGTTATTGATAAGACTCCGGGGGTGGAATGCCTGGTGACAGATGCTGTTTCAGGCGATGAGGGATTGATGATAGAGGAACAAGCTCCCTTTGGCGTGATTGGCGCCATCACTCCTTCCACGAATCCCACAGAGACTATGATTAATAACACTATTAGTATGATAGCCGGAGGTAATGCCGTAGTGTTCAATGTCCATCCGGGGGCGAAGAGGTGCAGCGCCTATTGTCTGCAAATGCTTCACCGCACGATTGTGGAAAATGGCGGCCCCAAAAACTTGATTACCATGCAGAGAGAACCTGATATGGAGGCTGTTCACAAATTAACTTCAAGTCCGCATATCCGCTTGATGGCGGGAACCGGAGGGATGGGGATGGTACATGCTCTGCTTTGTTCCGGAAAAAAGACCATTGGTGCGGGGGCAGGAAATCCGCCAGTAGTGGTGGATGATACGGCAGATTTAAGCCTGGCGGCCAGGGAGTTGTACAGAGGGGCATCCTTTGACAATAACCTTCTCTGCCTGGCTGAAAAGGAAGTTTTTGTGATGGACAACGTAGCTGACGAACTGGTGGACAGGCTGGTCGGAGAGGGGGCTTATCTGCTGGACGAGTCACAACTGACTAAGATTACAAAGCTGGCTATGGTGAATAAAGCTGGAAATTATGAAGTAAACAAAAAATGGGTGGGAAAGGATGCCGGTACGTTTTTAGAGGCAATCGGCATACAAGAACATAAGAATCCGCGGCTTCTTATTTGTGTGACGGACAGGAGCCATCC
>JAETTS010000411.1 GCA_021769025.1 Enterocloster bolteae | reverse complement strand
CGATGGCTCAGATTCTTCTACTGGCACATCTGCAACCACTCCCTCTGATGTCCCGTCCATGGATGATTAGCAGGAGATACCCAGCCAGAGAGTAAGCCTATCGAAGAAGATTCTGAAGAACCCGAAATTCCTGATGCGAACACTGGCGATGTATATGAGGCAATCCAGCTTATTAACGCCGAGCGGGTGAAGGCAGGTCTGGCCTGGGTTGGAGATTGACAGCGACCTGATGGCCACTGCCGCTGTACGTGCACAGGAGATTACGGATGTTCGTGGGTATACCCGTCCTGACGGAAGTGACTTCTCCTCCGTATTTAGTGAGTTTGGAATTTCTCGCTCTAAGTACAAAGAAAACTGCATTTCTGGTGATGTTACTGCTACAGCAGACGATGCTGTGAAGCTGTGGATGGGCTCCTCTGGTCATAAGGCGACTATTCTGAACGAGAATGTCACAAGAATCGGTTTGGGCTTCTATCAGGCTTCTGGAGCTAATTACAAGTATGGTTGGACGATGCTCGCTACAAACTAATCCTACAATGAGATACAGTAGTAGCAAAATATGGACTTATATCAGAAAGCAGAAACCAGTCAAAATGGCTGGTCTCTGCCTTCTCTGGCAAAGTTTAATAATTAAGTAAGGGGCCTTGTTCCAGCCTGCGGCAAATTTTGTGTATTTAAGGTGTGAATGATTTTCAAAACACTGTGAAGATATGCTATGTATTAATTTGCTTTTTTGTGCAAACAGAAGTATAATCATATCAGCGCAGCGTATGCTATCCACCGTATCAATTTCGGAAACGCGTCACAGGACATTCTGGACCTTTTCCTCTACAAAACACCGACCTAGATTTGTTCTTCGCCAAACTGTCCGCTTTCTAGTCCACCATCCTGCACAAGTGGGAGTCCCTCATCGTCTTTGACGAGGTGCAGCAGTTCCCCAGGACAAGGCAACTTGTCAAATATCTGGTAGCGGATGGTCGGTATGATTTCCTGGGGACCGGTCCGCTGATCCGACTGAAAAAGAACACTGAGAGAGCATCATCATCCCCTCAGAGGAGGAACATATCGAGATATTTCCCCTGGACTTTGAGGAGCTTCTCTGGGCCATGGGAGACGAGGCGACAGCGCCGCTAATCCGCCACTGTTTTGAGACCAAGACGCCCTTGGGGCAAGCGCTCCACCGCAAGGTGATGAACGACTTCCGGCAGTATGTCCTGGTGGGTGGACTGCCTCAATCGGTGCTGGCCTACCAGGACGGGAAAAACTTTGCTGCCTCCGATGAGGCCACGGTGGTCAATGCCTGCTTCAACACCACCGACCCCGGCGTGGGGCTGGCCCTCAGTGCAAACCATGCCACCCAACAGTGCTACATGGCGGATACTGGTCTGCTGGTGACCCTAGCCTTTATGGATACCCCCTTCACCGACAACGAACTATACCGGGCGGTCCTTTTTGACAGGCTGGACATCAACGAGGGCATGATCATGGAGAACATTGTAGCCCAGATGCTCCGGCGCAACGGGCACAGGCTTTGCTTCTATTCCCGCAGTGACAATCTGCATCGGGAAAATCACATGGAGATCGACTTTCTTATCACGGAGGGAAAGAAGATCTCTTCCATCGAGGTGAAGTCCGGGAATTATCGTTCCCATTCTTCCTTGGATAAGTTTCGGCGAAGGTTTGGAGCGAAGATCGGGACGCCGTATATCCTTTATCCGAAGGATGTAATGGAGAAAGATGGGATCTGGCATCTGCTGCTTTATATGGGGATAGTGCTCTGATGTACAACTTAGGGTGACAAAGAAAAGTCATTAAAAATGTTGACGGAAAAACAAGAGATACACTATAATAAACTTATAGTTTGTCTGCCCGGCAGGACTTAACAGGAGTGAGCATGTAATGACAGCATCCGGCATCACTGCTTGGGGGATCCATACAATGGATGATCACCTCTTTCTGAATAATGGTCTGATCGCAATAGGCTGGGAAGAAATGGGCGACCTGTCGGCTATAAGTGTATCCCGTGATGCCTTCAAAGAAAAGTACCTTGCGGCCTATCCCGATGCCAAAAAAGGCTCGGTTGCCACAAGCGCCGGTAAGTTGTACTGGTTTGTCCATGAGGTGCAGAAAGGCGACTATGTTGTATTCCCTTCCAAGGTCGACCACAAAATCAATATAGGGATCGTTGAGAGTGCTTATTTTTATGATGACGCAGCAACGCTGTACCCGAATCGCCGGAAGGTGAAGTGGCTCAAACACCTGCCGCTCACGGCTTTTTCCCAAGGGGCGCTGTATGAGATGGGATCGGCTTAGTTTTTTCCAAGAAAAAACTAAGCCGATGAATATTTGAAGGCGCTGGATAAGAACTTCAAGGGTGATATAGCGGAGTCGGATACCGACGAGACCGTGGCGCAAACGGCAGATGAGATCATCGAGGCCACCCGCGACTTTATCCTGAAAGAACTGAGCAAGGATCTCAAGGGGTACGATCTGGAACCGTTCGTAGCAAACCTTTTGCAGGCTATGGGCTACCGCATCACCCTGTCGCCCCATGGCGGAGACAGCGGCATCGACATTACAGCCTATAAAGATGAACTGCCGCCCCGCATCGTTGTCGCGGAAATTTGCCCAGGATTCCGGAAAGAGCAAGGGCCAGTTCTATACGCCGGGTGAGGTTTCCCCGCATCATGGCAAAGGTGATCGGCATTGATAAAGCCACTGACCCCAGTATGACGGTCTACAATCCGGCCTGTGGTTCTGGGTCGCTGCTGATCCGTGCAGCGGATGAAGCTCCATGCGAGGTCTCCATCTATGGCCAGGAGAAGGATAACTCCACCGCAGGTCTTGCCCGCATGAATCTGGTGCTGCACAACAAGGGCGCCGGTGTCATTATCGGTAACAAAAGCACCTTGTCCACCCCCCAGTATAAAGATGAGAACAACCCTGAACTGCTGAAAAC
>JAETTS010000410.1 GCA_021769025.1 Enterocloster bolteae | reverse complement strand
TCTTTCCTCAATGCCTGCAACTCTTCTTTTGTCATCTCCGCAAATGGTTTCATGCTGTTCCTCCTTCTTAATTCTAGTGTACTCCGGTTCTCTTTCTGCCTGATTGTGTGAGATCCCCAGCGCACAAATTCTGTATTTTGCAACATTTCCTTGTACTTTACAGCATTCTATAAGTTTCGTCAATATACAACTTTCCCATATTTTGTTGGCTGACAGCCAATGATTATGCGCCAATTCCAAGAAACAGCCCGATCATTCGCACAATCCAGGCCACCATCCAGGCAATGGCACACTGTCCCACCACCATTCCTACAGCCCACACTCCTCCCAGGTCCCGCTTCACCGCGGAAATGGCGGCCACGCAAGGGGTATATAACAGGCAGAACACTAAAAGGCTTACCACTGCCAGTGGACTCATGGTTGTGACCAGGGCTTCCGTGGAACCAAACAGCACGGACAAAGTAGACACAACGCTTTCCTTGGCCATGAATCCGGTGATCAGGGCGGTAGAAGTCCTCCAGTCGCCAAATCCCAGGGGCTCAAACACAGGTGCGATCCAGCCTGCCACGACGGCAAGAATGCTGTCCTGAGAATCAGTCACAATGTTTAAGTGGGTGTCAAAGGTCTGCAGAAACCAGATGGCTATGGTGGCCACGAAGATCACAGTAAAGGCCCTCTGCAAAAAGTCCTTAGCCTTCTCCCACAGAAGCTGCCCTACATTCTTGGCGCTTGGCATCCGGTAATTGGGAAGCTCCATGACAAAGGGAACCGCCTCCCCGCGGAACAAATGCTTCTTTGTAAGCAGCGCCATCAAAACTCCTGTAAAGATCCCAAGAAAATACAGTGCTATCATAATGATTGCCCTATATTGGGGAAAAAATGCCGCCGTAAAGAACGCATAGATGGAAATTTTGGCGGAACAGCTCATAAACGGTGTCAGGAGAATGGTCATCTTCCTGTCACGTTCCGAGGAGAGAGTCCTGCTTGCCATAACTCCGGGAACCGTACAGCCGAATCCTACCAACATGGGGACAATGCTCCTTCCAGACAATCCGATCTTACGCAGCAGCTTATCCATGACAAAGGCAACCCTGGCCATATATCCGCTGTCTTCCAGAAGGGACAGGAAGAAAAAGAGCGTCACAATAATAGGAAGAAAGCTTAATACGCTTCCGACTCCGTTGAAGATTCCATCAATGATCAGAGAATACAGCACCTCATTGACCTTAGCGGCCGTAAGAGCCGCCTCCACGCCTTTTGTCAGCCATGAGATGCCCATGTCCAGAATCTCCGCCAATCCAGCGCCGATAACTCCGAAGGTCAGCCAGAATACCAAGCCCATGATCCCCACAAACGCCGGAATCGCCGTATATTTCCCGGTAAGGAACCGATCCATCTCCATGCTTCTGGCATGTTCCCTGCTCTCCCTGGGCTTTACCACCGTCTCTTCACAGATCTTATTGATAAATTGAAACCGCATATCCGCAATGGCCGCAGCCCGATCCAGCCCTCGTTCCACCTCCATCTGACAGATAATATGCTCCAGAGTTTCCTTTTCATTCTGGTCCAGTTCCAGTCTTGCCTCCACCCTGGGATCTCCCTCCGCCAGCTTGGCCGCTGCAAAGCGCACCGGAACCTGGGCCTTTGCCCCATGGTCTTCAATCAGATGCATGATTCCATGAAGGCATCTATGTACGGCTCCTCCATGGTCATTGGCATCGCAGAAATCCTGCCTTCCAGGACGTTCCTGGTATTTAGCCACATGGATGGCATGGTCAATCAGCTCGTGGATTCCCTCGTTTTTGGCTGCGGAGATGGGAATCACCGGGATTCCCAGCATTTCCTCCAGCTCATTGACTCTTATGGAACCTCCGTTCTCCCTTACCTCGTCCATCATATTTAGAGCCAGAACCATAGGAATATCCAGTTCCATCAACTGCATGGTCAGATACAGGTTCCGCTCAATGTTGGTGGCATCTACGATATTGATAATTCCTCTTGGGTTTTGATCCAGCACAAACTGTCTGGTGACAATCTCTTCATTAGAATAAGGGGACATGGAATAGATTCCCGGCAGATCGGTCACCAGAGTGTTGTCGTGTCCTTTTATTACCCCGTCTTTCCGATCTACCGTCACTCCCGGGAAGTTTCCTACATGCTGGTTTGATCCGGTCAGCTGGTTAAACAGGGTCGTCTTCCCACAGTTTTGATTCCCTGCCAGGGCGAAGGTAAGAGGCACGCTTTCCGGAAGAGGATGCTCGTCTGCCTTCACATGGTATTTTCCTCCTTCTCCCAGGCCGGGATGGGAAATCTGCCGCTTTTTTGCCGTTCTTTTTTCCTGCCGGACATCCTCCCGAACCTGGTCGATCTCGATCTTCTCCGCGTCCGCTAAGCGCAGGGTTAATTCATAGCTGTGGATCCTTAACTGAATCGGATCTCCCATGGGGGCATATTTTACCATGGTAACGCTGGCTGTAGGGATGATTCCCATATCTAAAAAATGTTGCCGCAAGGCCCCTTCTCCGCCTACAGAAAGTACGGTTGCCGTCTTTCCAATGGGCAACTCTTTTAATGTCATGCTGACCGCCTCCTCATTGTGTCTACATCAGGTTTTTTCACGTTTTATGACGGTGTCATTATACTAAAGAATTAAACCCAGGTCAACTAAGTTATTGGGCGTGACATTTCGTTTCTCATATGGTATCATATCCAAAAACCTTATACTTACAACAATGGAGGAATATGCGATATGTATAGTTTTACCAATGACTACAGCGAGGGTGCCCACCCACGGATTCTGGAAGCACTTATGAACACCAATCTGATTCAAAATACAAGCTATGGGTTGGATATCCAGACCAGCCATGCTGCCCAGTTGATCCGTAATGAAATCTGCTGTCCAGATGCAGATGTCCACTTGATTGTAGGCGGTACACAGACAAATCTGATTACCATCTCCAC
>JAETTS010000409.1 GCA_021769025.1 Enterocloster bolteae | reverse complement strand
TTCTTTATGTCACCGCCTCCGGTAAATACATTCGACACCTTTTCAGGGTCGCTGGTCATGGCTGCCTTGAACTTTGCCTCGTCAAAGGTAATGGTGCCGCCGTCCAGGTAATCATCGGAAATGGTAATCCCCATCTCCTCCAAATCCTTGTAGTTGGCGCCGCTAGCCATCAGGTTTGTGAGCACGCCCTGCATATCCAGGCTCAGGGCCCGCATGGTGGCGTCATTGTAGAGCAGCCCCTGCTTGGCCTTTTTCTCCCAATTCTCAATGGACTTTTCCGACATCTCATCCTTCTGCTCTTCAGTGAGGGGCCCGTAGGCTTTATCCGGCCTGGTTGTAACCTGGGTATTGATTTCCTTAATCATCTCATTGTATTCTTCAATGAACTTTTTGACCGTCTCGGTCACCCCATCCACATCGGCTTTGGCGCTGAAGGTGACGGCCTTGGATTTATCTACGGAGGTCCAGATGCCATTTGTCTGCTTTAGTTCGCCAAATTCCTGGGATACCGTAACCCGAAGCCCTTCCAAATCAAATGTATTTGATGAACTCTCTATCATTGTGTTGACGCCATTACCGTAACTTACTAAAATCTGAGCATTTTTTCCTTGTATAAAACCTCCGTTTCCTCTATCGATACCGAATAGTTCATTCGATGCGCCGCCCAATTCAATTTTACCTTCCGTATTCGATTCTAACGCTTCTAACACCAGTTGATTGTTGCTGCTCGAAAAAGATGCTTTAACTCCCGTTGCCTCGTTTTCGTTAATTTTGTCAATCATGTCCTTGATGCTGGTATCTTTTGTGACATCAGCAATTGTTACACCATTAATCACTAATCCGCCGGTTCTCAAGGATTCCAAAAAATCCGCGCCATTTCCCCCTGTAAGTTTATCTGCGCTAGATTCCAGACTGTCTTCCGGATTAATCTGTATCGCTCCGAATATATCTACAGATGCTCCCTCCAGGTTAATCTCCCTTCCGCTTCCAGTCTCAGATGATACCAGCACAAACTGGTTACTGCTGCTCAGGTAGGAAGCCTTGACCCCCACGTCCTTATTGGCGTTAATCTTATCAATCATACCCTGGATGCTGGTATCAGCCGTGACGCCGCTAATCTTCACACCGTTAATCACCAGGCCATCTGTCTCCAGGGAGTTAAGGAACTGCGCCCGCTTCGCCTCTGCGTCAGGCCCATCTGGTATCAGCTTGTCTATATTATCCCTGATGCTGCCTTCCAGGTTCAGCTTATTGCTGGCTCCCTTCTGTATTCCCAGGACATTCCTGATTTCCGCGTTGTCAGAGGTAACTGTAAGTGTTTGATTCGACGAGGCATTGCTTCCCAGTTCAAAGGACAGCGAGTCAGTGCCTCCGGCCACTTTAATATTATCCGTACCAAACGCCTGGTTCAGCCTGCCCTGTATGATACCCTTTAAATCGTCCAGGTCCGCAAACGTATCGCCGCTTTTCACCAATTCTATCTCCTTGGTCTGGCCGCCGAAACTGATTGTAAGCTTTTTCCCGGTAAGATACTGCGTCATGGTCTGTCTGTTTACATACGTGTCGTTTAACTGCTTCTGGTTTTCGTTAAACTCACTGAGGCTGATTCCGTCTGAAACCGTCTTATCTGTTCCGTCCGCATTCTGGGGATTGTATCCCAGGGCGGTGAGGGCGCTTGAACTGGAGTTAATCACCAGGTTGGTGGTCTTTCCTGCCTTGGTCTGCAGGTTCATCTTGCCATCTGCGTATACGAATTCCATTACATCCGAAATAGAATCCTCCCCTGATTTGATACCGGACTGGGACAATGCCTTGTTCAACTGCATAGCCAGCTTTTCTCCTCCCTCGGTAGTATCCAAGTCTATGGTATAGTCAATCGGCACGGTTATATCCTTGCCGTCCCCATCCTTATCCTTATAGGAGGAAGGGAAGGTAAATATACCCGCCGACTGGTACTGGTCCCCGCTGTATGTCCCGAACCTCAGCTGTCTTCCCTGCAACAGAGAGCTTTTATACACGGGATTAGTAAGGCTGTCCTGGGTTATGCCTGTATGGATGGATGAGGTACCTTTGGAAGCAGACTGGAGCGTTGATGAGCTGGCCAGCTGCTTCACCCCTAAAATTGACAAATAGTCCAGCATATTGGAAGACCCTGTGGCCGACACGAACTTGGTGATATCCGAATCCCCCATTGCCGTAATCTGATTCTTGGCAAACATGCTGGGATACTTAAGATTAGTGCCTGATGCAAAGGAAAAATAGTTATCCTGCAAAGCCAGCATCTTATCGCTGACCGCCTGAAATGCCTCCTGCTTCCAGCCAAGGCTTGTCATCTTATTCTTTTGGTTTGTTATCTTAGACTGGGTTCCGGCCGTCATCTGCTCGATAATGGAATCCCGGTCAATTCCGGAACCAAAACCGCCATACCCTCTTAAACTGGTATTTCCAAGGCTGCTTGCTGCTCCTGATACACTTGCCATCTGTATTCTCCTCTCACATCCGCTGCTAAATGATTTTCAATCTCCTGCGTTTCCCCCGGTGCACAGGGAACATGCTGCCGGTAACGCATAGTCCTGCTATCTATAATTTATTTATCGGCGGGTTTTGAAGAAAAATAATAAAAAGTGCCCAAGTTTATCAACCTGTGCACTTTTTTATTTTAAACGCTTCATTCATCATTCTTTACTTGTCATAGGGACCGGAACGGTCGTGTCTTGGGTTTTCTTTTACATCCATGCATGCCTTGATGATTTCCGTGAGGATCCTTACCTTGAATTTGCTTTCATAGAATCCGATGATGGGAGCCGTGGAGCTCTCGTCCACCACAACATACTTTGCAGGGAGCCTGGTGAGGATAAGGGCCATCACATCCGCCTGGCAGCGGCTGCACATACATACGTCATACTGTTTCAGGTATTGCTTCAGGTTCATCCGCTTAAGAATCTGCTCCATCACATTGACCAT
>JAETTS010000408.1 GCA_021769025.1 Enterocloster bolteae | reverse complement strand
ACGGTATAGATGGCGTATTTAGGCTGGATGATCCCTTTGTCATCTGTAAACCCTCCGTGGTTTTCTCCCCCATCCTTCACCTGTACCTGCAGTCCATGACGAACCCGCTTCTCCGTATCCTGAATCATTTTTTCATAATGTTTTCTCATAGCTAGCTTTCTTCCTCCTTATTGCCCTCTAAAGCATTATAACTGAATTTTTCTAAAAAACAACTATATAGCAAATATTGCAAGACTTTTATGTACATTTCCGCATATATTGCATTGTGGATCAGAAAAAAATATTTTTTCTATCACATCATAGCCCCCTAATGCTATATGATATACTATACCGTTTGCATGAGCAATCAAACAGAAAGGAAATCTTATGTATATTGACAAAAACGGATTATTTGTTACAAATTCCGGCTCGGATACGGGCAATGTAGTCCGAATGGCACAAACCAATGACAGTGATCCAGGCTTCGCTCCCATCTCTCCGGATACTCCTTCCTGGGGGCCGCCTCCTGGCAATGACCCAGGCTTCGCTCCTATTTCTCCGGATACACCTTCCTGGGGGCCGCCTCCTGGCAATGACCCAGGCTTTGCTCCCATCTCTCCGGATACTCCTTCCTGGGGGCCGCCTCCTGGCAATGACCCAGGCTTTGCTCCCATTTCTCCGGATACTCCTTCCTGGGGACCGCCTCCCGCAGGTTCCGGTGGTTCTGGAGGTGGAACCGTTGTCATAATCCCGGGACAAAATCCCTGCTTCAATTGCTCCGGAAACACAGGCTGTGCCAGTGTCCGCTTCCTCCATGCTGCTGTAAACCAACCAGCTGTAAACATTACTCTGGGAAACCGCACGGTCATCAACAATATGCAGTATGGTAATTTTACCCCTTACTATCGGGACTGCGGCAGTCGGAATACCCTTGTGACGGTTACCAATGCTCAAACTGGTAATGTTCTGTTCCGCCGGTATCTGAATTTTGCCAGCCAGATGTCCTACACAGTCTCCATCATCAATGACGGCTCTGGCATTTCCCTGTTTACCCTGACGGATTCTCCTTGCAGCTACAATGATTCTGGCTGTGTCCGCGTGGTAAACCTATCGCCCAACAGCGGCCCTGTAGATGTCTTCCTCTCAGGAATCGGCCGTCTGTTCCAGAATGTGAGCCAGCTTGACTCCACCCAGTACACAGCAGTACGCCGTGGCACTTACCGGGCTGCTGTATCCGAATCCCTGCCGTGTCCTGGCAACAGTTCCGTTATTATGGGGGACACTTACGTGGAGTGCAACAATACACGGATCGCCATCATGGATACCTCAACCCTCAATGTCATGGCAGGAGGGACCTACACATTATATATCATAGGCCTTGCCTATCAATTCCCGGCGCTACAGATCCTTACCATTGAAAATGATGCAGCCTATTGACCATATGATAGGCTGTCGTTAGAGGTAATTGCCCCTGGCATCCCCCGCTCCGTATCCTGATGGGAGCGGGAGATACCAGGGTTGTCACCGTATTTTTATCATTTGGCTATCTGAGAGATGCCGCCACTTTTTTTTCCATGATCTCTATATTTTTTAGAAATCTTTGATTTTCTGGTTCCACGCCCAAGGCTTTTTTCTCCTCCTCCAAAGCCTCTTCATAGCGGCCTGTATAGAAGAATGCCATGGCTCTCAAGTCGTGGGGAAGGCTGCCCCAGGAAGCTGCCTCGCAGATATAAGTCTTGGGACGGCTGGCAATCTGCAAGGCACAATCTGTAAAATAAAGGACACCATCCCACTTTTTTTCTTCGTAAAGAGTGCTGGCCAAATCCATATAAGGTTCTCTTAAGTGAGGTGCTTCCACGATTGCTTTCAGATACCAGTCACGGGCCTTCCCTTTTTCTCCTTTCATCTGATAGGATTTTGCAATGTACCGCATAGAGGCTGCCCGTTCATCCTTCCACCGGGCGCTGGACATGGACAGATGTGTTTTCAGCGTGCGGATACAGTCATCCCATCTTCCCTTGTATAAGTACTCTCTCCCCAGATAATGCATATTCCGGTCATCCTCCGGATCTTCTTTCACAGATAATTCCAGAAGAGGAAGGTATTGCCCCCGGGATTTCCCGGAATCTGGAAAATGGTTCAGCTGGACTCCTTCTGCGGTCACCATAATTCCCGGATGTTCTTTCCCGGTCCACTGAAGCACTTCATGTACCGGATGCACCCACCGATAGCCGAAGCGGCTGTGAGCCTTTTCAATCCAAAATACGACTCCCTCCTTGCCGTCTTCTGTAAAACTCCAGGTATACCGGTATCTGGCCTGACCGGTACCTTCTTTCCATGCAGCTTCCAAATGGTTCCTCCATCCTGGCTCAAATACTTCATCAAGATCCGTGCAGACACAGATATCTGCGTCTTCTGGCACCAGTTCCAGGGAACGGTTGCGTGCACTGTCAAATCGCCAGGGTACGATAGATTCTGTCACCACATTCACCCCCATACTCTTAAGCCGCTGTGCCGTGTCATCGCTAGATCCTGTATCCAATACTACGATCTCATCCGCCTCAGACATGGATTGAACCCACCGCTGTACAAACCCTGTTTCATTTTTGCAAATTGCATAAACAACCACCTTCATAAATGCCTCCGTTAAGTCAGACCCTATTTTACAATATATGTGCACGGATTCCTACTGGACAGAAATTCGGCATCCGGTACCACCGTTATCTGTGTAAGTCAGTATAGGGAGAGGGAGCGGTGCCATACACCGCTCCTGCCTCTTTTAGTTAGAAATTCTTCCAGTTTTTCTGCTGTTTTTAATCTAATTTTTTCACCGAAAGAATGGCATTGACACCGCTGCCAAGAGTTATCCCTACTGCCAGAAGTGCAGAAAGCGCCATATCGATTACACTGCCGGCTGGCAGAGACACAATAGTGCTTCCATTAAACAGGGAACTGGTACCGACTGCCAGAATCCTGGAGATCGTCGC
>JAETTS010000407.1 GCA_021769025.1 Enterocloster bolteae | reverse complement strand
AATCCTGTCCCATCTCCTTATATCTTTCTTTCATTCTCTTGGCTACTGTTGATATGAATTCCTGAAAAACCATGTTAGTTACCCTTCCTTCCACAGGAATATCCTGGTATCATTCGGCCGCATCTTACATCCCCATCTGCATTCCAGGGCCTTCTTCCTCCTGTACGTCTTCATCTAACTTGGGCGCATCTGGTTTCTGTACAACCGTCTGACCGGTTTGGCGTTCCTGCCGTTTATTCCGTTTTGCCTCTTTGACTGTTTCCTTTGTTCCTGGTGTGTTTTCCTTCCCTGCTTCCTGATTTTCCTCTGTTTCAATTGCAACCTCACCTGTCATCTGGAACTGAATGAAGTCCCTGGTCTGTTTCGGCACGGTACGGTTATACAGTCTGTCCAGCTGTTCTTCTAACAATGGCTCCAGATTCTGCTGCTCACGATTTAAGAAATATAACAATACATTCAGTTTTTCCTCCGGGAATCCAATTGTGATGTTCTTCTTTGCCATGGTCATGTCCTCCTTGCATTTCTATATTGGTTTGTGTTCGTTTCTATAATTCTCCTGTTCACTTTTTCCGTCTGTACTGAGCAGAGCCGGACGGCAAAATAAAACCTGTTTGTCTGCATCGAACAAGTTCCTGTAAACTACTTTGCCACGTGAGGAGGATGCATCGACGACCATTCCGTTACCCGCATACATTCCCACATGGGTGATGTTCATGTATCTCCCATTCGGTTTATGGGACCAGAATATCAGGTCCCCCGGTACAAGACTGGCCCTTGTCACCACCAGTCCACGCTCCACACAGTACTGCGCCTGCTCCGCTGCCGTGCCTGGAAGACAGACACCCAGCTGCCGGTAGGCCCATAGGGTAAGATAACTGCAGTCCGTATAGTCCCCCTGTCCGCGCTTTGCTTGGGAATATGGATCTCCCAGTCGGGTCATGGCAAGCTGCACGGCCAGACTTCCCGCCTCCCCCTCCGGCAGAGCACTACAGATAGCCTCGTAGGCTTCAGACGACAAGGTCCCATTCCATTCAGACCATTCCCCGAATCCATCCCCCTCCGTTGGTGCGCCTACTCCATACACCATCCGGTAATATATTTCAATCGCATTGGCCTGGTCTATGTCATTTACTGCCCGGAGGCGTGAACGGATGTTGCTGTAAATCTCTGTCTGGCTGGTAAGCGGAACCGCCACCAGATAGGTTTCCTCTGTTGTATTCCCATCATCATCTGTCTCTTCCCTTGTCCGTTCTTCATATCTCACGAAGCAGTCCACGAATTCCTGTATCACGGATAATGAAACAGGGAGGCCCTCATAATCATAAAAAAGGGAATAGAAGATGGACTTTACCATCATTCTATCTATCTCTCCTTCCTCAATCATTCCGGTAACTTCGTCGATTACAATTCCTATCCGGTTGAAGCTGTTCTGCATCCCTACAATGAATGCCCGATATTCCTCCGGTGTCTTTTCTGGTAACTTTCCATTCTCGAATACGGTCCTTACCGCATTCTGGTTATGTTCGGTCATCCCGGAAAGCATACCCATTATGAGTAGAATAACCACGAGGACAGGGGATAGAATGAGCCCAAATATGGTCGCCATCCGTTTCCTATGTGATTCATCGGCTGCCGCCAGGATGGATGCCTTTGCGATGGCTGCCAGCACAGGTGCTGCCATACTAACTTACCTCCTTCCTCATCATCTGAGGGAGTCCATCCCTGTCATCCCTTCCTGCTGTCCATCCTCCTGCATGGCCAGCCGTACTGAATCATTGACAGCCGCCTCCAGGACCACTGGGGCAAACCCTGCATTACGATAGCCTTCCCGGATGATATTCAGGTACCGGGATGATGGCCGGCCAAAGGATTGGCCCGGAGTCATGACATATACCATGGCCTCCATCTGCTCTCTTCCCATGGATACCTCCACCTGTTTCTTCTCATATAGGTGAGGATAGCCCTCATATCGGTCCAGTGCCAACTCATCATCCCCCTGGATTCTCCATATCATGACAGGTACACAGCTGCCCTGTTTAGGCTCGATGGTTGCAAACGCATTTTCCCGACGGCCTCTGAAGAGCAGCTCATAATCCATCAGTTCCGCCAGCCCAACAACCCTGGCGGTGGGACATCGGCGTCTCATCTGTGTCAGGCTCAGGTTAGAGCCATATGCTACATATAACTTTCCCTCTTCCATTTTTTCCTCCATTCCGGTTTTCGTCATAGGATTCGATACGTCTCTTCCTTCCAAGTTTTCCTTTCCTTCCTGATTCGCGTTCTCCTCCATTTCACGTCTGGCCCGCAGACGCTCCTTCTGCCTCTCTGCCTGAGCCGGGTCCTTCCACGCGATACAGCCGTCCAAATGCTCAAGCAGATGCTTTCTGGTGTTGGCGAACTCCTCCCCTATCAATCCCAGGCGAAGCAGCCAGGTACGGAAGGTATATTTTTCATTTGTGCTTGTGGTCTTCCTTCTACTGGCACATTTCTGGATAAGCGCCTGATAGCTAATGGCCAGGCATAGATGGATATATGCCTTTACTTTTCCGGCGTGGGTCGTAGAATTAAACAGTCTAAACTCAATCGTTCCCTTTTGGAATACGGAGTGCAGATTCAGGCAATGGTAACGTGTCTTATCGTAATGCTTGCTTCTCCTGCTTCTTCCCCCATACCAAATCAAGCTTACCTCATCCAAATTTCTCGGCTTCTTCCGGTTCATCTCATCTAAAAAAGTCTCATCCACTGGTCGGCAGTATTGGTGTTTCCGTGCCACCTCAACCTGCAATGCCTTATAGATTAAGTCCTCCTTGCTGGCCATGATGTTCGTGATATTCCTCAAAGTCCGTGCATTGTGAGAGGTGGCATCCACATGGATATGAATACCGCAGGACTTATTAGCGATAGCCCCACCGTGTCGAAGTTGGCGGACAATCTCCTGTATATCCGGAATATCCGGGTATCTGCAGATGGGA
>JAETTS010000406.1 GCA_021769025.1 Enterocloster bolteae | reverse complement strand
CCCAAGGCGGCTGTGACCTGCCCGTACTGCGGCGCGACCACAACGCCGAACGCCAATGGCTGCTGTGAATTCTGCGGCGGCGCTCTGGGTGGATAAGGAAACGTGGAGGTTGAAAAGCTATGACAAGGGACACTTTCAAAATATGTGATCATGGGCATCGTACTTCAAATTGGAAAGGGGGCAGGGATGAATAAGATGACAAAGCAAGGGAGAAAAAGGGTAGTGACAGGCCTGCTTGCCATGACATTGGCGGCGGTTATGCCCGGTACCGCTTTCGCAGGGCAGTGGCACCATGACGACATGAGTGGCTGGTGGTATCAGAGGGAGGACAACAGCTATCCGGCAGGTCAATGGGAGCAGATTAACGGTATCTAGTACTATTTCTACGGAGACGGCTATATGGCGGCGGATACCCAGACACCGGACGGTTATTATGTGGATGGAAACGGAGCATGGATGCCAGGATACAGTACCCCAAGATTAACCGCCTGGGAGGTGGCGAATATTCTTTACTGTACCAATGAGCCCCTACAGCCTTATGGTGCCATTATGATGGAGATCGGACAGTTCAGCGGCGATGGAACGATATATGCATCCTTCATGGGAGAGGACGGCGAATATCTGTGGTATGGAGTCTATGCAGAAGAAAAAGCATATGGAGAGGATGGCATTACAATTGTATTTCACAGGAGTTTCGAAGAGTATCGTGCTGATAACACCATAGAAGTAACCTGGTATGGCAGAGAGGCAGCAGATTTTCCGTCAGTGTCAGGAGCCGATGCCGGTGGCATCATGGGAGACTATTCCTATTTTTCCATGGTCTATGGAGGATGACGGAACCTCAATTTAAGAAGGAGGACTTGATATGATGAAACGAGGGATGGCAATGCTGCTTGCCTTGATGATGATGGCGAATCTTACCGCATGTGGCAGTTCTGAGCGGGAGAAAAAACCCGGATCCGGTACTACGGCACGGACGGAGAGCACTGCGGCGTCTGCAATGCCGGAAACCACAAAGGCAAGGGAGACGGAAGCCGCCACAGAGGCACAGACCGATGCTTTTGCGGACAGAGAGAACATGGATCTGGGGCTGTTTAAGGTGTTCTACCCGGAAAACTGGAAATATGATGAAGAAAATGTAAAACAAACCGATACCAATGGGGAGATCGAGTTCTTTGACGGAGAAGAAAAGAAGGAATCCGATCATAGGGTAAAAATCAAGATTTACGAGGAAGATGCTTATCGGTACCGGTACGATTTGTACTCCTCTTATGGTGTAAACTTAAAAGATTTGGCAGACGGGAAATTAGATAAAAAGACCATTTCAGGCACGGAATTTACATTTATCCCCAATGACAACAATGGCGACCTCTATACATACCGGGACGAGCCGTCAGGGCTTACCTGCCAGGTTCAACTGTTGGGAAAAACAGAACCGGATGATGTGGTGGATGAATTGCTGGAGGGCATCCGGCTTACATTGACTGATAAGGGGAACACAGATGCTCCCTGGCCCTGGGACGGTGAACCTTTCCAGCCGAAACTGGCGGAGCAGATGGTAGGGTCTTATACCATTGTTCCGGCGTATATTCCCTTTGAAGAGTCCCAGGGGATCATGGATATCATGCATCACAAATTCTTCAAGATGGGGGATCAGATATTTCATTTATTGAATAATAAGCTGGATACCTATGAGTATGGGGAGGGCGGACTGAAATATGTTTCCACTATGGATCTGGATACCAAATATGAGTATATCTCCGCAGGCAGCCAGGGAATGCTGTATCTCTCCCAGGGTATCCGTGAAGTGATCGGTGTGAAAGACGGACAGCAGGTACTGAAGACAACGGTAACCGGAGATCTGGCCATGCATCCATCGGGAGAGTGGGGAATCAGCTTTTGGGTAGCAAGCGATACTCAGAAGGCTGCCAATCAGGGCGGTACTTTGACTGCAGAGCCCTGGATCCTGACCAATTTAAATAAGGATGACCGCCAGGGACCGTTTTCCCAGATAAAAGATGTGGAGGTCACAGACAGCCATATTATGGTTTCCGGGAATAAGGTACCGGAAAACAGAACCATCATCGTTGTCTATGATCTGAATGGCAATGAGCTCATGGTATTGGGCGATGTAGAATCGGGCAGCCCGGATACCCTGGGAAGTATTACCGGCATGGCGGAAACGGAAAACGGATTCGTGGCCATCGATGGAAATATGAGAAAGATCCAGTTCTGGAATAAAGAAGGAACCCATCTGGGCTCCATCGCGGTAAAGGACATATTTGGTACCGGCTATCCATGGCTGGAAGATATGCAGCTTTTAGATGACGGTTCCTTACTGGTTCTGCTGACCCAGAGAAGAGAGGACAGGTCATCAGATGAGCTTATGTTCTTTCAATTGACAGGTTTCTGACATTGACAAAATAGGGGACAGGAAAATGTCCCCTTTTTAAGAGGAGGAAGGCATACGCGCAGCGTTTTTAGGATGTTTTCCAATGACCCGGCAGCCTTGGCTTTAACCAGGTGCCGGTGGACGGTTCTTCCAAGATGGTGGACGAACTGATGGAATCCATCGAGCCTTTTGATTTTTCGGAAGCGGTTCCTTTCCAGACCGCATACCTGGCAGGTTATATGGCAGATAAATATGACGTGGACGCTGAAGAAAGCGTGGAGCGGGCCAACGAGAGAGTGAAGCGCTCCACGGAAGAGGCATTTGCCGCCAAGGATAAAATGGTTTTTGACAGGACTTGTGGTTTTATGGTGCCTGGCGGCCTGTGGGGATGGAAAAACAGCCGATGGGGTTCAGAGTAAGGGGGAAAAAGATGCAGGAAATAAGCAATATGATGCAGGAGGAAACGGCCCTTTCCCAGGCCGAGAGGGCAAAAGCGGCGGACATTTCCGAGAAGATTAACTTGAGTGATTCTGGGGCGGTGCTGCAGTACGGAGCGGCCCTGCAGAAAAAAATTGCCGAATTCTCCGATTCCGCCCTGGCCA
>JAETTS010000405.1 GCA_021769025.1 Enterocloster bolteae | reverse complement strand
ATGCTCCGTCAGCTCAGATTGATGCGAATCCGAACCAGATACTTTGAATCCCTCTTCCATTAGGATCTCTGCCAATCCACTCATGCTGATACCGCCAATACCGATAAAATGCACATGCTCCGGCCTGTTAAAATCTATTTCATACATAGCATTCCCACCTTTAATTCAATATTCTCTTTCTTATTATAATAAAAAAGAGGCAGGAAATCTACCGCTTCTCTGTCTCTTTTTTAAATCTTTATTTTACTTATCAAACAGTTGTTGTTTTAAACAACCTGCCATATCGCTCTAACATAACCAGAAGAGCATTTCCCAGCACGCCAACTGCGAGAATCTCTCCGATTCCCACAGTCAGCATGGCAACCGGAATTAAGTCCACAGAGCCATATGCATAGCGAAGCACCCAAGGTATGATAATCATGTTGGACACAATAGGAGGTATGCATACACACCAACGACGCTTACGCACCCCATAAGAGCCAATGGCTCCCATTAAAGTGGCAATGCTTCCGAAGGCTACATCCAGCACCGCTGAACCGCACAGCAAGTTGGACAAAAAACAGCCTAAAAACAATCCTGGAATGGCTGCTGGCGTGAAAAATGGAAGAATACACAGCGCCTCCGAAATCCGGAACTGAACCGGTCCAAAGCTGATGGGCGCGAAAAGCATGGTTAATACCGTGTAAATCGCTGCAATTGCTGCTGCGTGGACCATAAAGTAGATGGTCTTGTCTGATTTTGAGTTTTTCATGGTACATTCTCCTTTAGTTTTGTTTTAGGTGAGGAAGGTCTCGAACTCACCGGTTGTTGGCGCAGGCTTCTTGGTCAGCACAGTAAGTGTACAGATCTGCCTGGATTATGACACGGAAGATACTATAGCACACTCAGCCCAATTTTTCAAATACTTTTCTTCCTCCCAGGTATGTGGCCCGGACAGGAATATCTTTTATCTTGTCCTTATCTGTCTGGAACGGGTTGCCATCTAGCACCACAAAATCCGCCAGCATCCCTGGACAGATGCGCCCTTTTTTCTCCTCTTCAAAGCTGGCCTTTGCCCCGTAAATGGTATAACTGTCCAAAGCCTCCTGAACCGTAAATCCCTCTTCCGGCAGATAGGGCAGTGCATCCCCACACAGGGGCATCCGAGTCACCGTACACTGGATACCTTTCAGCACATCCGGGAATTCCACCGGGCAGTCACTTCCATTACTTACAGTAACACCGTCTCTCATCAGCGTCTTCCAGGAATAGCTGGTAGAAGCCAGTTCCTTTCCTACCCGGTTCTCCACGATGCGTGAATCATAATCCAGGAAAATCCCCTGGGCGTACACATGCAGTCCCAGGTCAGCAATCCTCTTTCGCTGATCCGGACGAGTAATCTGGCAGTGAACAATGCCATGTCTGTGATTCGTTCGTGGATATTCCTTCAGCGCCTTCTCATATGCCTGGAGCACCATATCAAGACAGGCATCTCCGATTGCGTGGATCGCCACCTGAATTCCCTGACGGTTGGCAAAAGAGACCATCTCCTCCAGAACCTCCTGGCTGTACAGAGGAAAACCACAGGTATCAGGATCGTCTGCATAGGCCCTGCTTAAATAGGCTGTTCTGGCCCCCAATGCCCCGTCTGCCACAATCTTAAGGGGACCGATTCGGAACATATCGGAGCCTGTCCCTGTTTGGTTCCCGTCCTCCACAAATCCCTTAAATTCTTCCACATTTGAAAAATTACACTGCTCATAAACCCTTACAGTCAGCTGGCCGGATTGCTCCAACTCTTTATAGACCCTATTCACATCCCTCCATGACACGTTACGGAATGCAATATAGTCATCTGTCTGGCAGCTGGTGATTCCACAGGCATTCAGCGCCTTGCAGGATGCCAAAACCATTGCCTTTAGCCTTTCTTTCCCCGGAGCCGGAAGGGCATCATACACCATATCCATGGCGTTGTCGTAGAACCGGCCGTCCGGCCTGCCATTCTCCATACCGATGCGTCCACCCTCTAGCTGGCTGGTTTTTCCTGTCACCTTCAGAATCTCAAGCGCCTTGCTATTCACCACCAGGCAATGGCCGCATGCCCGTACCGCGCAGACCGGCAGTTCCATGGAAACCTGATCCAAGTCAAAGCAATCCGGCATTCTTTGTACATCCGTAAAATAATCCTGATTCCACCCTCGCCCCATTACCCAGATATCCCCAGGCCTTACCCTGCTTCCAGATTTCCCTGAATTCTGAAGAGCCCTGGAATCCCCTGATGCAACATAAGCCTCCTTATACTCTCTCAGACATTGAATCATGTCCCGCAAGCTTTGGGTGCGATGGGCAAGCTGTGCTCCATTCAGCAGATTGCCATAGCTTAGAAGGTGCATATGACTGTCATGAAATCCGCTGCACACAAACTGTCCCTGGAGGTCAATCAGAAAATCTCCCTCTTCTGCCATCGCCTTTGCCGCCTGGCCGTCCCCTGTAAAAAGAAATCTCCCGTCTTCCACGATAAATGCCTCCACCAATGGCAACTCCCCTGTATAAACCAAACCATTATAATAAATTGTCTTCATACAGTTCCTCTTTCCTTCCTGTTTCGGCATGCAGGCAACAAGGTTTTCAATCCCTTCATTCCATCTCATCAAGAGAAGGGTAGGAGGCAATGGCCCCCTGCTTCGTCACACTCATCCCACAGAATTTATTGGCAAAGGCCAGATAAGCTTCCATTTTCTCCCCGCTCAATTCGGCAATGGTATCCACGGTAATCCCATCTCTGGACATACAATACAAAAAGGATCCAATAAACCCATCTCCTGCACCTGTGGTATCCACAGCCTTCACCTTCTGGCTAGCGGCAAATGCATGATGTTTCTCCGTATAGCATTCTGCCCCCTCTGCCCCCTTTGTATAGATTACCATCTTTGTATTTCCCTGAAGCAGCCTGGGAAGGACCGCCTTAATGTCTGTCTCACCAGTAATAAACTCCAGTTCCTCATCCGAGATCTTTAACACATGGGCCATTGGCGCAA